>DYSP01000049.1 GCA_020718185.1 Candidatus Odyssella sp.
TCTCTTTTACTCAATTTTTAATCAAATTGCAACTTACGCAACAGGTCTATTCAAGCACTACAGGTTGAAATAAAGCAGCTTGAAGATGAGCTGGTGCAAGTGCGTAGCAAAATGGACGAATACCTTAAGGAATTGGGGATTGCGATATGAGTGATTTCAAAACATTAGATTTACAGACACCATTTTTACTTTACGGTGACGATAACAATAAAGTACGTGTGCAGGTATTGATACGAGAAGAGACTATTTGGCTTACTCAAAAGCTGATAGCTGAATTATTTGATGTCAGCATTCCAACAGTCAATAAACACCTAAAAAATATCTTTGAATCAGAAGAATTACAGCCTGATCCAGTTATTAGGAAACTCCGAACAACTGCCGCAGATGGTAAGAATTATGACACTAATTTCTATAATCTAGACGCCATTATCTCAGTTGGATATAGGGTTAATTCCAAACGTGCAACCCAGTTCCGCATTTGGGCAACCCAAATATTAAAGGAGTATATTAAAAAGGGGTTCGTTATGGATGACGAACGTCTAAAACTGGGCGAACAGATTTTTGGACAGGATTATTTCAAGGAGCTGCTGGAGCGCGTTCGCTCTATCCGTGCTAGTGAACGGAGAATCTACCTGCAAATCACTGATATTTTTGCAGAATGTAGTGCTGATTATGATCCAAAATCGGATACTACGCAAAATTTCTATGCAATGGTACAAAACAAATTTCATTTTGCCATCACAGGAGAAACTGCAGCTGAAAATATTAACCAAAAGGCAGACCATAACGCTGCTCATATGGGGCTTTCTACATGGAAAAACTCACCGGGTGGTCGGATTTTATCAAGCGATGTAACTGTTGCCAAAAACTATTTGAGCGAGCCGGAAATCAAAAAATTAGAGCGGACAGTCTCAGGATTTTTTGATTATATTGAAAATATCATTGAAAATCGTGTGCAGTTGACCATGCAGGATATGGCCAATAGCGTCGATAAATTCCTACATTTTAATGAGTATAAAGTGCTGCATGGCAAGGGTAGTATCAGCAAAATCCAAGCCGACGAAAAAGCCTTGGCAGCATACAAGATTTTTAATAAAACTCAAAAAATTGAATCTGATTTTGATCGAGCAATAAAGCAGCTAGAAAATGTTGCCAAAACACCGAGAAAGAAAAAAGATGCTTAAGGGGTGGGCAAAAATCACTATTGGTGAACTAGTTCAGGTAAATCCTGAAAATATCGGCGTGCATACGTCAGAAAATTACGAATTTGGATATATCGACTTATCTATGGTAAATGAAGGTAAAATTGAATACCCACTTGAAAAAATAAGATACAAAGATGCTTCACCCCGTGCACGTCGGATTGTAAAAAAAGGTGATATATTATTTTCAACTGTAAGGCCTAATTTAAGAGGTTTTGGTAGGGTTACTAATGATTTGAATGATCTGATTTGTTCCACAGGTTTCGCTGTTCTTAGATGTAAAGAAAAGACGACGATAGAATATCTTTATCAATATATTTTTTCTGACTTAATTTATCGACAAATTGACGCACTGGTTGTTGGCTCAAATTACCCAGCAATCAATAGCCATGATGTTCATAACCTACAAGTTATAATTCCTGAGTCTCTTGAAGAGCAGCGCAAGATTGCTGCAATTCTTCGCACTTGGGACGATGCGATTGAGAAGGTAGAAAGGCTTATAAGAAAAAAAGAAGTACAAAAATCAGAATTAGCGCAACGACTATTAACTGGAAAAATACGCCTTCTAGGGGAAATTATTCAATGGCAATCTATAAATTTAGGTGACTGTTGCATTGGTAAAGCATCCTATGGTGCAAATGCTCCGTCTGTGGATTTCAGCATATTGCTTCCTCGTTATGTACGAATTACAGACATTTCAGAAAATGGAATTTTATCAGAACAAGATCCTAAAAGTATTCCTGTAGACGCTGCAAAGGGAAACTATTTAGAAAAAGGTGATATTGTATTTGCACGTTCAGGGGCAACTGCAGGAAAAACATATTTGCATCAATCAAATGATGTTCTTGCTTATGCCGGTTATTTAATACGATTCAAGCCCAATATAAATATTATTATTCCCGAATATCTGTTTTTATACACACAATCTGAACAATATAAAGTTTGGATAAAAAATAATATTCGTTCTGGCACGCAACCAAATATTAATGCTCAAGAATATTCAAGCATAACACTTTGTCTTCCCTCTATTAATGAGCAACGACAAATTGCCGAGATTATATATGTCTGGATTGAGGTAATAAGTAAATTAGAGCAATACAAACAAACATTAATGTTACAAAAACGAGGCCTCATGCAAAAACTGCTAACAGGAAAATGGCAAATAAGAACAGGAGAAATGGAGAAATAATGTTTAACAATCTTATCATTCAAGCAATTCGTGAAAAATGTAAAATTGAATTCACTTACAAAAATAAGAAGCGTATAGCTGACCCTCATGTATTTGGTGTCAACACCAAAAGCAATGAAGTCATATTGTGTTGGCAAACAGGTGGTAGCTCCTCAAAACCTAAAGATCTTCCTAACTGGCGCATGTTTAAAACAAGTAAAATTCAGGATTTACAAATAACAAATGATAAATTTATTCCTCAACTACAACATCATGAGTTGTTTATGTCTGATATACGCCAAACTTACGCAACAGTTTAAGAAAGGCAAATCCTATGAATAAAAACATAATATCAAATTTTCATAATAGTCCTGTTAATAACCATTTTTGCGAGGTCACGAAAATGGTCGATATTGGCTCGGAAAAACCATGACCACCTTCCAAACTAACGAAAAACACGTTTCTCAAATTCCAGCCATTACGGCTTTGATGCAATTTGGCTATCAATACTTGTCTCAAGCAGAAGCGCTTAGCATGCGCGGCAATTTGCGTCGAATATTGCTAGAAGATGTGTTGACCAAGCAAATTTTAAAGTTAAACAAATTTGTTTATCGTGGGGCCCAGTACCAGTTCAGTGCTGGAGATGCGGAAGAGGCAATCCGTAAACTAAAACCACCCACCATGGAGCATCGCAATTTGGTGCGTACTAACCAGAGTATTTACGATCATCTTCTTCTCGGCACAACCATTGAAAAAACTATCGATGATGACCGCAAAAGCTATTCGGTTAAGTATATCGATTGGGATATCCCATCTAATAACGTTTACCATGTTACAGTAGAATTTTCTGTAGAACGCACGGAAAGCAGCGCAACCCGTCGCTGTGACATTATCCTTTTTGTAAATGGTATTCCCTTTGCGGTTATTGAAAATAAAGCCCCAACCGAAAGTGCACAACTAGGAATAACTCAACTAATTGGTTACCAAGCCCATGGCAATATTCCTGGATTATTTCACTATGTGCAACTAATGATTGCAACCAACAAGAATGAAGCTTTTTATGGAACCGTAGGCACTTCAAAGCCTTATTGGCAAATCTGGAAAGACGAAGAAGATAACGATGCCGACATTCACAACCAAATTAATGCACCACTTAAAGAAGATGAAATGTCCAAGCTTTTCACAGGCGAATTCGCGAATGCGCGTCGTTCTTTTGAAGCACAAAGTGCTGAGGGGCCACGCGCTGTAACTCAACAAGACAGAACACTTTATGCATTGTGCCGCCCTGAGCGCTTATTAGAAATTGTGCGTATATTTTCAGTGTTTGACGGTGGGGTGCGAAAATTAGCCAGGTACCAGCAATTTTTTGGTGTGCGTGAAACGATGCGACGCCTACGTGAATTTGATCATGAAGATAAACGACGTGGCGGTGTGATCTGGCATACTCAAGGGTCAGGAAAGTCTTTAACCATGGTGATGTTAGGGCGAGCATTAGCTTTAGCACAAGATATCCCTAATGCTAGAATTGTTATTGCTACAGATCGTGACGATCTTGATCGTCAAATCAAAAGTACTTTTACATCCTGTAAAATGGAACCTGTGCGCTCTACATCTGGTGCCAATCTTATTGAATTGTTGGAGCAAAAAAAATCTCTAATCACGACCGTGATTAATAAATTTGATACTGCCATGCGTAACCGTACGTTTGTTGATGATGATGTGAATCTGTTTGTTTTAATCGACGAGAGTCATCGCACCCAGTACGGTTCATTTGCCGTAAAGATGCGTCGCCTTTTACCAAACGCTTGTTATATAGGATTCACAGGCACACCTCTACTGAAGTCCGAAAAAAATACTTTGAATACGTTTGGTGGTCTTATCCACAAATATACATTCAGTGATGCTGTGCGTGATGGTGCGGTTGTACCTCTACTTTATGAAGGCAGGTATGTTGAAAAAAAACTATCCGGAACTGTTATTGATGAATGGTTTGAGCGGGTTGCCAAAGGTTTGAACGACCAGCAAAAAGCAGATTTAAAGAAAAAATTTAGCCGTATGGCAAAGCTTGCTAAAACTGAGCAAGTTATCTATGCCAAAGCCGTTGATATTTCTGAGCATTTTCGCCAGACATGGCAGGGTACTGGCAATAAAGCGCAGCTTGTTGCTCCTTCAAAAGCAGCTGCCATTCAGTTTAAAGATTTTCTCGATGAAATTGGACATGTCACCAGTGCAGTCGTTATTTCACCGCCAGATGACCGTGAAAGCGATGACATGGTTGATATAACATCTAAAAAACGTATCCAAACCTTTTGGAAAGATATGCTGCGCAAATATGGCTCTGAAGAAGAATACAATCGCCAAATTACAGAAAATTTTAAAACTGCTAGTGACCCTGAAATTCTTATCGTTGTTTCAAAGCTACTGACAGGCTTTGATGCACCACGCAATACGGTTTTATACGTTTGTAAGTCCTTAAAAGAACATAATCTATTACAAGCCATTGCTAGGGTTAATCGACTTTTTGAAGAAGAAGGAAAATCAAAACAATTCGGCTACATTATTGATTACGAAGGATTACTAGGCGAGCTGAATGATTCCCTTAACACCTATGAAGCATTCGCAGAGTATGATCAAGAAGATGTGCAAGATTTTTTTACCGATATACGAGAGGAAATCCAGAAACTACCCCAACTTCATCAAAATCTCTGGGACGCTTTTAAAACAGTTTCCAATAAACTAGATCATGAGCAACTTGAGCAGGGTCTGGCTGATGATCCTGTGCGCAATAATTTTTATAGCAAACTGCGTGAATTTAGCAGAATTTTGCATATATCCTTGTCCTCTGAGAAAACCTATGACCTCTATAGCAGTGCTCAATTAGAAAAATACAAAAGTGATTGGCAAAAATTTTCAAAGCTCAAACGTTCTGTGCAGATTCGTTACCAAGATATCATAGACATCAAGGAATTTGAGCCAAAAATCCAAAAGCTTCTAGACGATCACATCATCGCCACTCCAGCAAGAATCATCGTTGAGCAAGTGAACATTAACGATCCTGAAGCCTTAAGTAAAATTCTGGCTGATGATTCTGTCACGGAATCTTCTAAAGCTGATCGTATTGCAAGCGCTACCAAGAAAACCCTTAACGAAGCTATGGAAACGGATCCAGCTTTTTATAAAGCATTCTCTCAGATGCTGGAAGAAACGATTCAAGCCTATAGAGAAAAACGGATACTAGAAACAGAATACCTTCTTAAAGTTAAAGATATTGCGGAAAAAGTTGCAAAGGGCCAACACAAAGACATACCCGTAAGCATCGCCGACAATCAAGATGCCCAGGCATTCTATGGGGTGATCTTTCCTGTGGTTGCGCAAAAAAATGGTCAAGGTGAAAATTCACAACATTTAGCAGCACAGATTTCTAGGGATATTCTGCAGATCATCCGCAGTCCAAATTACTTTATCGTTAACCTATGGAAAAATCTTGATGCTCAGAAGAAGCTCCATACGGCAATTGACGATTATTTTTTTGATGTAGTTAAACCAACTCTTGGCTTAGGGTTTGAGCCACAAGAACTTGATGATATTGAAAAAGCGATAATGAGTATTGCCCAAGCAAGATTTAAATTATGAGCTTTACGGTTCATAGTATTACCTATGGCAGCCAAACCATCAATTTTGAACTACGCAGGTCAATGCGCAAAACGCTCACCATCCATGTGCATCCAGATATGCGTATTGAGATAATTGCTCCAGCAACAGCAGAACTTGAAAAAATAGAAAAAAAGTTCAAAAACGTGTCAAGTGGATCAAAAAACAACAGCTATTTGAAGTGCGTCGTCATTTGAACGATTTTTTGTTCCGCAAAAATGAAGAGGTCAACACTCCAGTACAAGTCTTATCGGGAGGCGAAAAAGCACGTCTTTCCCTGGCAGCAATTGCTGCCTTTACGCCAAAGCTGCTGATATTGGATGAAATTACCAACAACCTTGATTTAGAAACAAGGAACCACGTGGCAATTGTGCTAAAACAATATCCAGGTGCCATGATTGTCATTTCGCATGACGCTGATTTTCTAAGGGAAATTGGGGTTAATCACTGGTATCAGATTGCGGATAATGCGTTATCTAGAAATTAAAGAGATAAATATTATGCCTGAAGGATTTCAAGATCTGGGCAGGTGGATTGCCTATCATCCTTTGCAGGGAAACGCAACTTGAACCACGTAAGGTCTCAGGGCCTACGCACGAAGAATTTTGTTGACAGAGTTTGTCAGGTG
>DYSP01000021.1 GCA_020718185.1 Candidatus Odyssella sp.
TTGTTTCGTTCGCGATGACGCGGATTTTCTGATCTTTCATGACTTCTTACGTCGAGTTCACGTTAAATAAGAACACCGTTTAAATATCTAACATTCATTTAATAAAATAATTTTTGAGTTTAAATTATGGAAAATATTCCAGCAAAAACTGTTTTCGGTTATATTATGCGTATGATACGGCCATTTCCATTAAGCATTGCGTCAATGTTGTTGGTTGCTATCTTTTGGGCGATTGATGTTTCTTTACGCCCTTACTTATTAAAAATCATTTTAGATACAATTGTGAATATGCCAAAGGCAGATCTTTTAGTAACTGTGGGTGCACCAATCTTTTGGTATCTATTTATGTCATTTATGATGTCCACCGTGTTTCGTTTACATGATTATTTTGCAAGCTACAAAATGATTCCTGAAATGCGTCGTACCATTGCCCTTACAGCGGTACAAAATTTATTAGGACAAAGCCACCAATTTTATCAAAATAATTATACAGGAAGTTTGGTCAATAAAGTCAATGACTTAACCTCAAGTATTCCTGATATCATTAAAATTATTACTGATCGTTTTATCTCATTATTTTGTGTCATTTTGATTGCAATTTTTACTCTGTGGCAAGTGGCACCTATTTTTTCAATTTGTATGATGACTTGGGCGAGTATGTTTATCATCGGTGCATTGCTTTTATCAAATTACATGAGCAAATTATCAGATGATTGGTCTGAGCGTGGATCAATTATTACTGGAAAAATGGTTGATGTTTTATCAAATATGTTGTCGGTGCGATTGTTTTCTCGTCAAAAAAATGAAATTTCAATGCTGAGCCAGACCTTTGATGAAGCTGTAAATTCGGAAAAGAAAATGCAATTGGTTAACTTTTGGGTATGGTTTGTTTATGGTTATTCATTTTTCTTAAGTCTTGGTTTTAATTTTTATTTTTTGATTCAAGGTCATCAAGAAGGGTGGATCACCGTTGGCGATTTTGTGATTGTGCTAACGATTAATATGTCAATTCTTGAATTTATGTGGCAAGTGACTCGGGATTTTCCTAATTTCACGCGTCTGTTTGGCAAAATAACGCAAGGTCTACGAGCCATATTGGCCGAAGTCAATGTTTGCGATACACTCTCTGCTCAGCCGCTCGTTATAAGGGCAGGCGAAATTAAATTTGAAGATGTTCGTTTTAATTATTCTGGCGCGGAATCTTTATTTGAAGGCAAATCTGTCATTATCCAGGCTAAAGAAAAAGTAGGATTAGTTGGCTATTCAGGTGGTGGTAAAACCACTTTTGTTAATTTGATTTTACGTCTTTATGATCTAAATGCAGGGCGAATCATAATTGATAAGCAAGATATCAGCCAGGTAACGCAAGAATCGTTGCGTGATGCTATCAGCATGATCCCCCAAGATCCTTCCTTATTTAATCGTTCTTTAATGGAAAATATTCGTTATGGATGTTTTAGTGCAACAGATGAAGACTTGATTGAAGCAGCAAAAAAAGCATACGCACATGATTTTATTATGAGTATTCCCCAAGGTTATGAGGCTCATATTGGTGAACGTGGTGTTAAACTTTCAGGCGGGCAGCGCCAACGATTGGTGATTGCACGAGCAATTTTAAAAAATGCACCAATCTTGATTTTAGATGAAGCGACATCACAACTTGATTCCATTACAGAAGGATATATTCAATCGTCAATTAACGAGCTTATACGGAACAAAACAACCATCATTATAGCTCATCGATTATCAACTTTACTGCATATGGATCGGATTCTCGTGTTTGATAATGGGCAAATTGTTGAGTCAGGATCACACCAAGAATTGGTTGTCAAGCAAGGGTTGTATAAATCACTTTGGGAAAAACAAGTGGATGGTTTTTTGCCTGAATAGGTTGTTTTAAGTATGAAAACAGCTTTTTCTTAAACACATTGTTAAGATTATAATAAAATTGAATACACTTAAATACTTTGGTAAAGTATTTTTATAAATTATTATAATATGAGACGTTCATAATGATTCAATCTTTTTTTATACTTGCTTTGTTGCTTTCTCCATTATCCATAGCATGGGCAACGCAAACGGAAAATACTCAACAAAGCAAAGAGGAAAAAGAAGAATCTCCTCCAAAAATTGGTAACTTTCTTTTGTCAGGGTCGCAGCAGCCTGGGCCGTTAGTCAGTAATGGTCAAAATATTCTTGATAAAAACCAAGTACAATTATATTTACTTGCCGATACTTTTAAAGGACCTGGAAAACAATCAATCGATATAGTGCCCAGCCTTTTATATGGGATTACCGATGATTTTTCTGTGCTGTTTACTGTTCCGTTTGCGGCTCGGTTAAGAGAAGAGCAAGCTCGTAGTGCAGGTATTGAAGATATGAGCGTGCAATTATTCCTTTTTTGCAAGTGAGACATCTAAATATAGTGAACAAGCAACTGTTTATGCGAATGTTTCTTTTCCAACGGGGTCAACTAAAAAAGATCCCAGTACAGGAGATGGCTCACCAAACTTTTTGTTAGGCGCATCGTATGATCGGGAATGGGTAGATTGGTTTGCTTTTACTGCCCCTGGGGTTATTTTTGGCACAACGCATGATAATGTAAAGCGTGGCACTCAATTTTTATACCAATTTGGCGTTGGTAGAAATATTGCAACATTGTATTCTAATATGACATTTGCTGGAATGGTAGAATTAACTGGTACGTACGTAAAGCGTGATAAAGTAAGAGGAATAGAAGATTTTGATTCAGGTGGGAATACCATCTATATGACGCCGTCTCTTTGGCTTTCTGGCGAAAAATTTATTGCCCAACTGGGTATTGGTGTGCCAGTTGTTCAAAATTTATATGGTAATCAAAAGAGAGATAATTATGCAGTTACGGCTAACTTCTCTTGGACTTTTTAAGTATAAATCTACATTTCCAATCACGAAGAGTATAACTGAATTTATCTAAGATTAATTCATGGGGATAACTTTGACAATTTAAACGAGGGGACGTTATACTATACTCAAACGTCTTCTCTTTAAATTGTGTGTATCATGCGTTGGAATATCATTAAGTATGTTGCTCTAGGTCTTATTATTACGGTTGTTGTATGGATAGGCGTAGCATCAAAAAAAACACCTGTTTTTATAAAATCAGAATCACAGACTGAATCCATCCCTGTCATGGAAGTGCCAAAGAAAGTGCCAGAAACTCTGGCACAACTTAAGTTTTCTTTTGCTTCAGTGGTCAAACAAGCAAAACCAGCCGTGGTGAGTATTTCCTCCATCCAAATAGCTGATCGACGATTGCAAAACCCTTTGTTTGATGAGCAGTTTTTTAATTTTTTATTTGGAAATGGTAACTTAGGAAATATTCCACGTCAGCAAGTTGAAAAATCACTGGGTTCAGGGGTAATTATTGACCCTGAAGGAATTATTATTACCTGTCAGCACGTAGTGAATAATGCAAAAACGATTCAGGTTAAACTAGATGATAATCAATTGTTTGATGCCGATGTTATTGTGATTGATGCTAAAAATGATTTAGCCGTTATCAAAATTAAATCACCTCAAGAAAAAGGCAAAATCCATTTTCCCTTTATTCCACTTGGCGATTCAAAAAGTCTTGAAATTGGCGATTTAGTGTTAGCGATTGGTAATCCTTTTGGGATTGGCATGACCGTGACAAACGGTATTGTTTCTGCTCTTTCCCGCAGCTTTAATGGGCAAATATTAATGCAAACAGACGCACCCATTAATCCGGGTAATTCTGGGGGCGCTTTGGTAGATATGCATGGTCATCTTATTGGGATTCCCAATGCTATTTTGTCTCGAACAGGTGCGTCCCATGGGGTTGGTTTTGCAATTCCTGCTATTGTTATTCGGTCGTTATTAGTGGCGGCAAAAAGTGATGGTAAACTTGTTTATCCTTGGGATGGGCTTCAATTAAAGTCGATGACGAATGATGAAGCTGAATCTTTTGGATTTGAAAAACCAAAGGGTGTATTAGTGGTTGCTGTTCATCCTGACAGCCCAGCTGCAAAGGCAGGCTTAAAGCCAGGTGATATTATTGTCAAAGTCAATGATCATCTTTTGCAAGCTGTTGAAGATTATCAAGTAGCATTGCAAGGTGTGCAAATTAATGAATCTTTAAACTTGACAACGTTTAGAAAAAATAAAGAAGAGCAGATCGTCTTTAAGCTTATCGCGCCACCTGCTAGTGAAGATCCTGAAATTCAAATGCTTGCTACAGACGGCCCCTTTGCTGGAGTGAAAGTGGCGAATATGTCACCAGCTTTAGCAGCTGAGTATAATTTGATGGATTTTTATCGTGACGGAGTCATTGTTATTGAGGCGCCCCAACCTTTGTTTGGTATTGGTTTTTCTGGTTTACAGCCGGGCGATATTATCGAAGAAGTTAACAACAAGAAAATGACTTCTGTTAGGCAGTTGTTAGGTGAAATGAAAGGGAATATGCTTCGAATGGCTGTGCGTCGAGGGCAGACAATTTTAGTGCTCCAGGCACATTAATGACTGATTTTTCTCCTCATAAGCAACCTTTGGCTGAATTATTGCGCCCCGTATCCCTTCTAGATGTGGTTGGCCAATCACATTTGGTGGGTCAAGAAGGGGTTGTACAGCAATTATTAACATTGAACTCACTACCATCATTAATTTTGTGGGGGCCTCCGGGGGTAGGAAAAACAACACTCGCGCGGTTGATTGCGCAGGCAAGTTCTTCTTTTCGAGAGTTTGTGCAGTTATCAGCTGTTTTTGCTGGTGTTGCGGATTTGCGAAAAACGTTTGATCTTGCACAAACGACGGGTGGTATTATTCTTTTTATTGATGAAATCCATCGTTTTAATAAATCTCAGCAAGACGCATTATTAGGGCCTGTTGAATCAGGTCTTGTTGTTTTAATTGGCGCGACTACAGAAAATCCATCTTTTTCGTTAAATTCTGCCTTGCTTTCACGAGCGCGGGTGCTAACGCTTAATCGATTATCAAACGCAGATCTAGAGAGTTTATTACAAAAAGCAGAGTCTCATTTAGGGCAACCGCTTGCATTAACCACAACAGCGCGTGAAGCAATTATTGGCCTGGCAGATGGGGATGCTCGGGTGCTATTGAATTATGTGGAAACAATCTCAGCACTTAATCTGAAAACAGATTTAACTGCCGAACAACTGGGATCTATTTTGCAACGTCGCGCTGCATTATATGATAAAAATCAAGAATATCATTATAATCTCATCAGCGTTTTTATTAAATCAATGAGGGGATCAGACCCCGATGCGGCACTTTACTGGATGGCGCGGATGTTAGAAGGGGGAGAGGATCCTTTATATCTTGCTCGGCGCCTCATCCGCTTTGCAAGTGAGGATGTTGGTCTGGCTGACCCTCAGGCGCTTTCTCATTCACTGGCTGCATATCAATGCTATGAACGGTTAGGCTCACCCGAAGGCGAGCTTGCAATTGCGAATGCCGTTGTTTATTTAGCAACAGCGCCTAAATCAAATGCAGTTTACGTGGCGTTAAAAAAAGTTCGGAAAATGGCTGCGCAAACAGGGTCACTTTTACCACCAAAACATACGCTCAATGCACCAACTAAATTTATGCAAGAAGAAGGGTATGGGGTTGGTTATCAGTATGACCATGATGCACCGGATGCTTTTTCAGGCCAAAATTTCTTTCCAGAGACAATGAAGCGACAAAAATTCTATATGCCAGTTGAAAGAGGGTTTGAGCGAGAAATAACGAAGCGTTTAGAGTATTGGAACAAACTGCGCCTTTCTCGACCTTTGAAACCCAAATAATGGATAAGAAACCTTGAAACCTTTCGGATTAACGGCTCTTTTCCTGACATCAGAACCCTAAAAATACTCAAATAGACTAACTATTCTGCGTTTTTTATGAACCTGATATCAAGAAATCGCTCGTTACTCCTTGTGTTTAAAGTATCCTTGTCCATTACTGGGGTTTTGAAGAATGATTAGTAATTCAAACAAAAACGTTTTTATATAAGGAAATGAGATGGCTGTTATTACTCTTAATGAGTTAAAAGAACTAAAATCCACCAAGTGCCGGCTATTGGGATTAGATTTGGGTGAAAAAACAATTGGACTGGGATTGTCGGATACAACATGGTTTATTTCAAGTCCGTTAGATGTAATTCGCCGTACAACTTTGGAAAATGATTTTAAAGCATTACAGAAAGCTAAGGACGATTTTTTGATCGCCGCCTTTGTCATCGGTCTACCTCTTAATATGAATGGCAGTGAGGGGCCACAAGTTAAAAAAGCCCGTGCATTTGTGGATGATCTTTTAAAAGTAATTGATATTCCGGTTTATTTTTGGGATGAGCGACTTTCAACAGTGGCAGTTACTCGGACATTGCTAGAGGCAGATATGTCGCGCAAAAGGCGTTCACAAGTTGTCGATAAAATGGCCGCAACCTTTATTTTACAAGGGGTTTTAGATTGCTGTCGATAAGAACTATCTATATTTTAGCGGATTTTTTTGCGTCAAAATTTTCTTTAATAAATTAAACTATCGCTGAAAATTTTGACTTCAAAAATTAACTGTTTTTTCTCAACAACAGACTAATTTAGTTAGTTTTTGTTGTTTTTGTTGCAGTTGTGATGGTTGTTTTTTTTGTGCCATCTGCACTATGTGTTTTTACTTCAGTTGTTTTTGTGTCTTGATCACTGCCAGTAATTTTAGCACCTGTTTCGCTTGCAGCATGTGCAATGGCAGAACCACCTTTGGAAACATCTTCGCCAATGCCTTCAAATGTGTTGCAGCCTGTTAAAGATAGAATTGCAAATGTAGCACCACTTAAAATTGCGATTGTATTTGACTTCATATTAAATAAAACTCCTTATAATTTTTCTCTTTAATTTGTAGTTTATTTTTTGTTCTATGGCAAGGGGCAATGATTCTTAATCAATAGAAATGATCTTTAAGTACCTCTATAATTACCACAATCCAGCTTAAAAATAAAAAAATTGATATTTTTATACAAAAGGAGTTTGAATTTTTGCGCGTTTTTTTCTATGGTGTCGATGTATACTTAAAACAACTTGAATGCTCGTTGTTAGAATACAATGGTATAATCAATAATAATAATCTATTAACTGGGGTAGCCGGATGACTCGGTCGGAACTAATATCGAAGCTTTCTTTTATCCATCGTGATTTGACTCAATCACAAATTGAGGCAATTGTTAGCCTAATCTTTGAAGAAATTTCTGGCGCATTAAATGCGGGTGGTCGAGTTGAACTACGCGGCTTTGGAACATTCTCCTTAAGAAAAAGAGAAGCCAGAACGGGCAGAAATCCACGTACGGGTGAGATGGTTAAAGTGGACAGTAAAGCTGTTCCCTTTTTTAAAAGTGGTAAAGAATTAAGAGAAATGCTTAATAGTGAAAATTGTTAAGTTGTTGATAAATAAACATTAGGAACACTTTATGAGCTGGATAACGAACTTTGTCCGTCCGAAAATTCAGGCGCTTATGCGTCGCAATGAAGTTCCAGATAATCTTTGGACAAAGTGCAGTTCATGCGGCCATATGCTTTTTCATCGTGATTTAGAGCAAAATCAATTCGTTTGTCATCACTGTAATTTTCATATGCGATTAACGGTGACGCAGCGACTAGACTTATTGTTTGATGAGAAGACATACACAAAAGTTGCATTACCTAAAGCGCTAAGTGATCCTTTAAAATTCAAGGATTCTAAAAAGTACGTTGATCGATTAAAAGAATATCGTACTAAAACCGGAAATGATGATGTTATGACCGTTGCTTATGGTCAAATTTCTGGTCATCCGGTAGTTATTGCGGTGTTTGACTTTAATTTCATGGGGGGGTCAATGGGAATGGCAGTTGGTGAAGCTATTCTTACGGGTGCTGATCTTGCTGTAAAAAGTAAATGTCCGTATCTCGTTATTCCTGCCTCTGGTGGGGCGCGTATGCAAGAGGGTATTTTATCTTTAATGCAAATGCCACGTACAACCATTGCGGTCGAAAAAGTTAAAAAAGCAGGTCTGCCTTATATTACTTTGTTAACTGATCCAACCACTGGTGGTGTTTCTGCCTCATTTGCTATGCTTGGTGATATTTCTATAGCTGAGCCAGGCGCAATGATTGGGTTTGCAGGAGCTAGAGTTATTGAAGAAACAATTCGACAAAAACTTCCCGAAGGTTTTCAAAGTGCAGAATATCTTTTAAGCCATGGAATTATTGATATGGTCACACATCGTCGTGACTTAGCAAAGACAATTGGAACACTTTTGGGGCATTTAGCGTGATGTCAAATGGAATAGAAAAACTCTATCCAAACATTCCTTGATTTTCACATGTTGCATAATAAAGAGCAAACTACTTCACAGTATCTAAATGATCTCTTTGTTTATTTTCAACGCCTTCACCCACGAGAAATTGACCTTGATCTGGCGCGACTAATATCTGTTTTAGATGCTCTTAACGCGCCACATCTTTGCCTTCCTCCAACCATTCACGTTGCTGGAACCAATGGCAAGGGCTCGACTATCAGTTATCTTCGGGGGATTTTTGAGGCTGCGGGCTTGCGCGTACATGTTTATACCTCGCCTCATTTAATTCATTATAATGAACGTATTCGCTTATCTGGTACCTTAATCACCGATGAACAATTGGTTCATTATTTAAGTCGCGTTCAACAGGCAAATAGCGATGCAGAATTAACATTTTTTGAAGCAATGACAGCAGCGGCTTTTTTAGCTTTTCATAAAAATGAGGCCGATGTTTTATTGCTAGAAACAGGCCTTGGTGGGCGATTAGATGCAACCAATGTGATTGAGAATCCTCTTGCCTGTGTCTTAACGCCTGTATCACTTGATCATCAAGATTTTTTAGGGCAGACAGTGTCAGAAATTGCCCAAGAAAAAGCAGGAATTATTAAGCATAAAGTACCCGTGTTTATGGCAAAACAAACAATTGAGGCGCATCAAGTTTTTATTGATAAAGCAAAGAAAATGGATTCAGAAATTTTTTCAAATCCAGAAAGCTGGTATCTCACTCAGATCAATGAAGAGGCATTTCAATTAATTTTTGAAGGAGCATCTTATCAGTTTTCAAGACCTCAATTAGCGGGAATGCACCAAGTTCAAAATGCAAGCCTTGCGGCAGTTGTAGCCTTGAGTTTAAAAGATAAGCTACCTGTTTCCGTATCTGATATTCAAAGAGGTCTGATCACTGCTGAATGGCCAGGACGATTGCAGTCTGTAACAGAAGGGAAACTGTCTGTGTCGGGTGTTGAGATATGGATAGATGGGGCTCATAATGCACATGGATTTCAGGTTTTATCCGATTTTATTGAAGAAAAGCAGCGTCAACAATTAAAAGAAATTGTGATGGTGGTGGCGATGCTTAAAAATCGTGATCCGAAACTGTTCTTTCAATTCTTTGGAAAGGTGGCTGAGCGATTTATTTTTGTACAAATGCCAGAAAAAGAAAGATTTCACGCATCTGAGACTTTAGCATACTATACTCAAAAATCTGCTCAAATTGCTGATATAGAAGAATTAGGTACAATTTTTCAAAATAAATTGTTATTTGGCTCTAGGATTTTTATCACAGGTTCCTTATATTTGGTAGGGAGTGTTTTAGACATCAACAATACAGTGATTGTTTAGTGAAATTATTATACAATGGCCTCTATATGGGAGTAAGTGAATGAAAAATAAATCATTTTTTTGGTTGGGCATTTGTTTGTCTCCAATAGTGTTGGCATTATTGTGGATGTTGCAAAGCAAAACTGAACCATTGTCTGTGGTCGAAGCCCCTCAAAAATCATTGCTGAGCATTGATTTTGTACCAGCAAAAGTAAAAGAAACTGTGCCAGATAAAGAATTTTTATTTATTCCTTTGAATGAATCTGAACCAACTGTGAAAAAGAAATTAACAGATTTTTCTGGCAAGCCTACTATTGTGCATTTTTGGGCAACTTGGTGTGGTGCATGCGTGGATGAAATTCCTGAACTTGATAAGTTTCATGAAAAATATGGCGATAATTTTCATTTAGTGGTGATTGCCTCCGATGAAACGAAAGGGAAAGCTGTTCGTGAATTTTATCAAGAAAAGAAAATTAAAAATCTTTCGATTTATGTAGATGAAAAAAGTGCATTGGCACGTTCGCTAAAGGTAGGCGCATTGCCAACAACGGTTTTTGTAAGTGCTGCAAATAAAGAACAAGGACGTATCGTTGGGCCAGTTGAATGGGTTGGTGAGGCTGGTAAACTGTTAAATGCACAGTTGTCGAGCACAACAAAACACAATTAATTTCCAACGTGGATTAACGAAAGACATGAGTAACACATGGCAAAGCTATTTTTTTATTATTCAGCGATGAATGCGGGGAAAACCACATCGCTTCTTCAATCAAGCTATAACTATCAAGAAAGAGGCATGAACACACTTACCTTTACGCCTGATTTTGATAACCGCTATGGGGTTGGCAAGATTTCTTCGCGCATTGGATTGCAATGTGATGCTTATGCCTTTGCTCGAGACTTTAATTTTTTTGACTATGTAGCTCAACAAAAAATGGTTGTGCCTAATTTAAAATGTATTCTTGTAGATGAAGCACAATTTTTAACAAAGTCTCAAGTGCAGCAGTTATGCCAGATTATTGATGAGCTAAATTTACCTGTTCTTTGCTATGGACTTCGAACAGATTTTTTGGGTGAATTATTTGAAGGTAGTGCTTGCTTGTTAGGGTGGGCAGATGAACTTATTGAGCTTAAAACCATTTGTCATTGCGGACGAAAAGCAACAATGAATATGCGTGTTAATGAACAGGGGCAGATGTTACAAGAAGGCGCTCAAGTTGAAATTGGTGGTAATGATCGCTATATTGCCTTATGTCGTAAACATTTTTTCAAGGGGCATTCTCAACCAGAAGATAAATGTGTTATTCAGATGAATGCGGCATAGATTTTTCGATAATCGCCACTGTTAATCTGCTAATGCAAATCATTTTTTTGGTTTCTTCGGCTTCGATGCGAATGTCCCACACGTGAGTTGTGCGTCCTAAATGGATAGGGCGAGCGGTAGCAATAACATAGCCTTCGCTAATTCCGCGTAAGTGATTGGCATTAATTTCAAGGCCGGCGGCAACATATTTTTCTAAGTCAATACACAAGAAAGAAGCGACACTGCCCACTGTTTCTGCTAACACGCAGGATGCGCCCCCATGAAGGAGGCCACGCTGCATACGTGTACGATCATCCACAGGCATGCGTGCTTTTAGATAATCATCACCAATTTCAGTTATCTCAATCCCTATATGGTTTGACATTGTGTGTTCTGCAAATTTGTTTAAAGTCGCAACCGTTGTTTCCTTGAACCAAATTCGCATTATTAATAACTCACCTTAAGATTGGCTTTCATAGCATGTGCATCGTATGCTAAATCAATTAATTCAGAGATCAAAGCAGGGTAGGGAATTCCAGATTCTTGCCATAGTTTAGGATACATACTGATGTTTGTAAATCCTGGAAACGTGTTAAGTTCGTTCACATAAATGTCACCTTCAGGTGATAAGAAAAAGTCAACCCGTGCCAGACCGCGGCAACCAATCGCTTTAAACGTTTGAATTGCAAGATCTTGTATTTTTCTGGTTATTTCTTGGTCTAATAAGGCGGGAATTGCGAGCGTTGCCCCATCTGGATCAATGTATTTTGCTTCATAAGAATAAAATTCATGAGTAGGGCAAATTTCACCCAAAACAGCAGCCTTAGGTGTAAGGTTTCCCAGCACAGCGCATTCAATTTCTCGGCAAGTAATAGCTTTTTCAATCAAAATATTTGATGAATATTCAAAGGCTTCATCCAGCGCAGCCGTAAATGTTGTTGCATTTTTTACTTTGGAAACACCAATGGATGATCCCATGCAAGATGGCTTTACAAACAAAACATCACTGCCAAGCGCTTGCACAACGGCTGCATAGGATGGACGTTCATCTATTGGGGTAAGAGTGATGGAAGGAGTCGTTGGAATATTATGAAAGAAAAGAATTTGCTTAAAGATATCTTTATCCATTGCTGTGGCAGATGCCAATACACCAGATCCTACGTGTGGAATAACGCATAACTCAAACAATCCTTGAATTGTGCCATCTTCACCATTTGGCCCATGAAGAGTAGATAATGCGACGTCAATAGGAATCGCAAGGCCGTGTTGGGTTGAAAGGCACGCATAGGCTGGAAATTTAACTAAGCTTGCAATTGAATCAATATCCAATACATCATCAATTTTATCGACAGTTTCAAGAATTGATTCATCTTCAATATAATACCATGTGCCAGAACGACTGACGGCCACAATAATCGGAATAAATTTGGTGCGATCAAGCGCTTTTAAAATGTTTTTTGCTGTTTTAAGAGAGATTTCATGTTCCGCAGATTTGCCACCGCATAAAACTAAAAGTCGTTTCATCAATTATTCCTAGTATTATTATAGTACGTTGATTTTAAGCTATGTTCAGGTTACTTTAATATAAACTTATTTATAGCTAAAACAACATAATTTCATTGGTTTTTTTGGGGCGCAATTATCAAGTGGTTATCTTTTAGCATGCTTCTTGCTTAAATTTCAGCTTTAAGATGGTGCTTTATCCATTCAATGCACATTTTTATTGTTGGGTTGTATTCGTTTTCTGCCCACCACCACCGACATTGACTTAAAAGAGCACCAATTTTTGCCCCCTTAATACCCATATTAATTAAATGATTTCCATTAAGGGGAAAGAGGGGGATTTGAAGATGATTAATTTCTTCAATTCTTGCTTGTAAATCACGATCATGTATCTGTATTTCGTGCAAACCTTGACAATATTTTAACAATAGCGCATCACGAATCGTTTCTTTTGTTTCTATGCTTAAAAAATAGCGCCGTTGTACTTCATTAAACATATTGATACGTATAAGGTCAGCTTCTTTTTTAATGTAGGATGCTTGAGTTTTTGATAGGCGAAATAGAGTGTAATCTTTGGTTAATATTAGCAAGCGGCGTAAAGGATTTATGGGCAACTGTAATCGTTCTTCCCACATCATTAGGTCTGTAATGTGGGGAAGAGCGTTATCTTGAAATAAGGGTGGCAAAATCTGATGAGTTGCCATTTGTGACAATGAGGTCAGCGGGTTTTTTGCTTCAAGAAGGCGAAATATTTCTTTGGTTACGCGTTCTTTTGATAAATGTGATAAGCGATCTGCAAGTTCTTGGCAAACTTTTAAGGTGTGATCATCTAACGGATACTTACCATACCAAGCGTGAAACCGAAATAGCCGTAAAATACGCAAATAATCTTCTTTAATTCGAGCTTCTGCATTGCCAATAAAGCGAATTATTCCCTGCTGAAGGTCTTTCATGCCTTCAAAGTAATCATAAATAACACCATCAAGATCAGCATAAAGTGCGTTAATGGTAAGATCGCGCCGCGCGGCATCTATTTCCCAATCATTTGAAAAAACAACGTGTGCATGGCGACCATCTGTTACCACATCTTGCCTTAAAGTAGTAATTTCATAGGCTTCATGATCGAGCAAGGCTGTAAAAGTTCCATGTTGAATGCCGGTAGGAATGCAAGTAATACCTTCATTTTTTAGTAAGTTCATACCATCTTCAGGGGGAAGAGGGGTAGCAAGATCGATATCCTTAGCGATTTTTCCTAACAATGCATCGCGCACACATCCTCCGACCAAGCGAATTTGTGCATTGCTTTTTTCATAAGCTTTTTGAATTGGACGGGTTTTATCAATCAAGGCAAACACAGTTGGAGGTGTGTTGATCATCTTTTTTTCACATCATTTGTTGTTTTTAAGTTCATGTGCACACCTCGGCAAATCGACTTAACTCTTATTATAAGATGTATCATTTTCTATGAGAGATTTTAAGAAGAAAGTACTTTTGAGCCTACCATTTCTTTAAGTAGTTATAATAAATCTCCATAACTTATCTGTTGCTTTCTTTATACCAATCCTGGAGGTGGCTTTATAGCTGAAAGAATCAACACCATTTTCTAAGTAAAAATGTGGATGATTGATAGTATTGATGCCGCTGTGTTGTCTAGTAATGCCTAAATGTTGACAAATTTTACCAGGGCCATCAAGAATAAGTGTGGGAAGTTGAAGGCCGCGAATAAGAACAGCACCCGGGCAGCCACTTGTTTCGGTAACAATGTTAAGGCAATGATGAATACCATAAATTAGATAGACATAACTATACCCTGGCTCGCCAAACATAATGGCTGCACGCGTAGTTGGCCCTCTATAGGCATGAGATGCTTCGTCATCAAAGCCTCGATATGCTTCGGTTTCCGTAATTAGACCTTTAAAATTTCCAAATACCAATGACTTCCCTAATAAATCTTGAGCGACTTCGACAGTTGAGCGATTAAAAAATTCCTTTTGAAGCTTCATGTTTTTAGCCGTTATTTCAGAAGATGAATAACAGAGCAATACCCAGCGTAATACGATATAAAGTGAATGGTAATAATGAATATTTCGCTAAGTAAGCCATCATAAATTGAATGGCAAGTAAGCCAAATACAAAGGAAAAGACAATGGCTAATCCTACATCCATGGTAAATAGGGGTGTGTCAGATTTAAGAGCATCTGCTGTTGTCAGGATACCTGCTCCTAGAATCGCAGGGATGGATAGTAAAAATGCAAATCGTGCGGCGGCAATACGATCTAATCCTAAAAATCGCCCAGCAGTGATGCATATACCTGAGCGGCTAGTGCCTGGAATTAAAGCAATTGCTTGAGCAATCCCAATCAAAAATCCTTTGCTCATCGTTAGGTCATTCAGACTGTGAAGGTGCTTGGGAAGACGATCAGCAAGATAAAGAAGTATGCCAAAGAAAATACTGGTAAACGCAATAATTTTGACGCTTCGTACGCATTCTTGACCCATTTTTTTCAAAATAAAACCAAAGATGATGGCAGGGATAGTGGCGATAATAATCATTAAGCTTAATTTAACATTGGATGTGTAATATTTCTTTGAAAAACCTGCAAAGATATATGCCAGAGAATCTTTCATCATTTCCCAAAGTTGTTCGCGGAAATAAATCAATACAGAATATAAGGTGCCCATGTGAACAGCAACGTCTAATTCCAAACTATGGTCTTGCCATCCCATTAATTGAGGCAGTAAAATAAGGTGTCCAGAAGAAGAAATCGGTAGGAATTCTGTTAATCCTTGGATTAGGCTTAGTAAAAAAATCTCAAAAATAGACATAATTATAAATATTGAACTCTTTTAATTGCAGATTTTATTGTTATGTCATACCTTTAAGGAGTATAAAAGGTAAAAAATCATGCGCACACTTTATCATTACACTCTATGTCCTTTTTCCCGGAAAATCCGGTTAATTATGACTGAAAAGAAACTCGACTTTGACCTTGAACATGAAAAATTTTGGGAGAAGCGCGAGGAATTTCTTTTGATGAACCCTGCGGGCCAAGTACCCATTTTTGTGGATTTGAATGGCACCCTTGTTGCCGATAGTTATGCCATCGGGGAATATTTAGAAGAAACGTATCCAGACAAGCAATTCATTGCCGGGTCACCTGCCACACGTGCAGAAATCCGTCGCTTAGTTGCTTGGTTTGATGACAAGTTTTCTCGTGAGGTTAGCTTGCCACTTATGTTTGAAAAAACGCTACGACGTTATTTGCGTGAAGCAGGTCCTACCAATTCGACAGCTATTCGTAGTGCAAAGGCTGCGATTCATCTCCATTTACAATATATTTCATGGCTGGTTGATCGTCGCAAATGGTTAGCAGGAGATGATTTGTCTTTGGCCGACCTTGCTGCTGCGGCTCATTTATCAGTTGTTGATTATTTAGGTGATGTTCCTTGGGATGATTATGAGCCGGCAAAAGAATGGTATATGCGCCTTAAATCGCGTCCGGGATTTCGTAATTTGTTAACAGACAGATTGCCTGGAATTCCCTCATCATCACATTATGCGGAGCTTGATTTTTAATGACAAAGTTGTTTTGTTTCGGGCTTGGATATGTTGCAACACAGTGGATAAAGACATATCCAGCCTTAAAATATCAAGGAACAAAACAAAACGAAGCAATAATTTTTAATCAATTTCAACAATTTGATCCAGTGATTCTTGACGGTTTTACCCATTTTCTTATTTCCATTCCCCCTGTATACGGTCAAGATTTAGTTTTAGATAGATACGCTGATTATTTTAAAAAACGCGGATCTTCGATTAAATGGATTGGGTATCTTTCAGCAACAAACGTATACGGTGATCATCAAGGGCAATGGGTTGATGAAAAAACATTGCCTGCTCCTTTATCAAAGCGTGGTCACCATCGCTTGATGGCCGAAAAAAAATGGCTGAGTCTTTTTGAAACATATCAATGCCCGGTTCATATTTTTAGGCTTAGTAGTATTTACGGTCCACATCGCTCGTCATTTGAGCGGATGGGCGCTGTTTCTACAACATTAGTGGATAAATCGGGTCATTTTTTCTCACGTATTCACGTGGATGATATTTGTCAAGTATTACAAAAAACGGTTGATCATCCACATCCTGGCCAAATCTTTAATTTAAGTGATGACCTGCCTTGTGATTCTGCGACAGTGATGGAATATGCTTATGCTTTGCTTAATAAAAAACCGCCTCCACGCATTCTTTTTGAAAAAGCTCAGATTTCTGAAGAAATGCGTTCTTATTATCATGAAAATAAGCGAGTTAAGAATCATAAAATTAAACAAGAATTAGGGATTAAGCTATTATACTCGACGTATAAAGAGGGATTAAAAAATTGTTTCACTCATATAAAACATATTTAACTGTTTGAATTTATGACTATATCAAAAAAAACATACAAAATTAATTTAGCACTCCAAGGTGGTGGGGCGCATGGTGCCTATACTTGGGGTGTTCTTGATCGATTGCTAGAAGAAGAAGATATTGATATTGAAGGCATCAGTGGCACTAGTGCTGGAGCTATGAATGCAGCCGTTCTCGCCAATGGCTACATGAAAGATGGGCGATATGGTGCAAAAAAAGCCTTGCACGATTTTTGGTGGCAGATTAGCCTTTTGGGAAAAGTGACTAGCCCTTTTAAGTCATCTAAATATCAAAATCAGCATCATAACTGGAATTTAGATTGGTCACTCAGCTATAATGCTTTTGAAATGATGTCTCATCTTTTATCGCCTTATCAGATAAATCCGATGAATATGAATCCTCTCAAGTGGATTTTGGAAAAAACAATCGATACAGAGTTAATTCAGTCGTGCAAAGCAATTAAAATATTTGTTGCGGCAACAACTGTGCGCACTGGCCATGCTCGCATTTTTAAAGGGCATGAAGTCACAATTGATGTTTTGTTAGCTTCTGCTTGTATTCCTAGCCTTTTTCAAGCCGTTGTGATTGATGATGAACCTTATTGGGATGGCGGATATATGGGAAATCCAGTTATTTGGCCGCTTATTTATTACACACAAAGTCGTGATATAATGTTGGTTCAAATTAATCCTCTGTTTAGAAAAGAAACGCCGTATCATTCTTATGAAATTATGAATCGTTTAAATGAAATCACTTTTAATTCCAGTCTTATAGCCGAAATGCGCGCGATTAATTTTGTTTCAAAATTGATCAAAGATGGAAAGTTGAATAAAGATGAATATAAAGACGTCTATATGCATATTGTGACGGAAGGTGATGGTCTTTTGCGGATGAATGCCTCTAGCAAACTGAACCCTGAATGGGGGTTTTTTAAATACCTTCATAAGAATGGTTATGAACGCGGAGACGAATGGTTGAAACAACATAAATCCTCTCTTGGTAAAAAATCAACAGTTGATATTCAAGAAGTCTTTCTTAGTAAAAGACGACATGAGACCGTTGTCTAATGATTCTTTTAAGTCCTTGATTGATTTATATTAACGTGAATTCGACGTAAGAAAGAACTTAAAGCTTAGGAAAACTAAAAGGAATCGTCATGGCGAGGAACATCGTTCCGTGGCCATCCAGAAAATACATGGATTACCACGGGGCGATGCCCCTCGTAATGACGGATTCTCTTATTTGTTTATGTCTTTACATCATTTCTTACGTCGAATTTACATTATATTAGCAAAGAAAGAGGGCGAATTTATTCGCCCTCATTACCTAAACGGTGGTTCATCAAAGCCACGAAGTTTGCGCGAATGAAGCTGATCGGCATCTTGTTCACGAAGAAGACGAAGAGCTTCAAGGCCAATCAATAAATGTTGACTAACACGTTCGCGGTAAAAGTTATTCGCCATACCTCTTAGCTTAATTTCCCCATGAATTGGTTTATCTGAAACGCATAATAGGGTGCCATACGGAACACGGAACCTAAATCCATTCGCTGCAACTGTGGCTGATTCCATGTCCACCGCAATGGCGCGGCTTTGCTTAAATCGCTCGTAAAGCTCACGAGATCTAAGTTCCCAATTTCGATTGTCAGTGGTCACAACTGTGCCTGTGCGCATGCCTCCCTTAAGCTCTAATCCATTTTGATGAGAGATGTTAGCCACTGCTTGTTGCAGTGCCACTTGCACTTCTGCAAGCGCAGGAACGGGAATCCACAAAGGAAGGTCTTGATCTAAAACATGATCTTCACGAACATAGCCATGGGCAAGAACATAATCACCTAGTTTTTGGGTAGACCTTAAGCCCGCGCAATGCCCAAGCATTAACCAACAATGAGGCCGCAATACAGCAAGGTGGTCGGTAATTGTTTTTGCGTTACTTGGCCCAACGCCAATATTCACAAAAGTAATACCCATGCCATCTTTACGTTTTAAATGGTAGGCAGGCATTTGAGGAAGGCTTGCGCCGGTTGGTACATCACCAAGAGTGGTACACACTTTATTACCTGGCAAGATAAGGCTCTCATACTCATCAGATTCTTGCATCGATTTCAACCCTATATTGATAAATTCATCAATATAACGTTGATAATTTGTCAATAGAACGAACCCTTGAAAATGTTCAACAGATGTACCTGTGTAATGATGCAGGCGATGAAGAGAAAAATCAGTGCGTTCGCCTGAAAAAATTGACATTGGCCGTATGCCATTTCTTGGCGTATCGACACAGTTTGCCACATCATCATCAATCCGTGATAGATTAGGTAGTACAAAACCCGATTGCATTTGCCATAATTGGCTCATTTCAAATGCGGTTGGATCTTGAAATGTAGAATGGCTATCTAAAGCAAAGGGAAGAGGGATGGGCCAGGCACTTGTGCCAACATAAATGGGAACGTTATGGCGCTCTATCAGTAAATTAATTTGTTCTTCATAATATTTTCTGAACAAATCTGGCCTGGTGACTGTGCTAAAATAAACACCTGGTTCGATTACGACACCATAAGCATGACGCGTGTCCATATTCAAATCTTTAGGTTCAACCTTAATGCCAATAAAGGGATAATTCGCGTTTTCAGGCATAGGGGATTTGTCGTCTGTGCCTTGAAGAAGCGTTTGGAAGCTATTGCGAATGATGTCAGTGCTTTTGTTATAAAGTTCTGTTAAATAATCAACTGCTTGAGCCGCATTTGTAAATTCTTTTAAATCCACACATTCAGGAAAAAGTGTTCGAGCACCCAACAGTTCTCTAAATATCATTCTTAAATTTATCCTTCTTCAAGCTCTAATCCCACAAGTGTATTGGCAAAATCCTTGGCTGTAAAGGGGCGTAAATCCTCGGCGGATTCACCCACGCCAATGGCATGTACGGGAAGATTGTGTTTTTTAGTTAGAGACACAATGACACCACCCTTTGCGGTGCCATCTAGTTTTGTAAGCACAAGACCCGTGACCCCAATCATTTCTTTAAAGGTTTGAGTTTGAAGATGTGCATTTTGACCTGTGGTGGCATCTAATACCAACAATACATCGTGGGGAGTATGAGCATCTAGTTTTTTTAAGACACGAACGATTTTTTTCAATTCATCCATCAGTCCGGCTTTATTATGCAAGCGTCCGGCGGTATCAATAATTAAAACATCACATCCATTTTTTTTAGCAGATTCCAGAGCATTGTATACCAATCCTGCTGCATCACCGCCGGCTTGGGTGGTGGCAATCGGAATACCTAAACGTGTTGCCCACACTTGTAGTTGTTCAACAGCAGCAGCTCGAAATGTATCACCTGCTACAAATTCAACTTTTAATCCTTGATCGCGCCAAAGCTTGCCAAGTTTACCAATGGTTGTGGTTTTTCCACTTCCATTGACACCAATAACCAAAATAACGTGTGGACAATGTTGTTTTGAAATAGTAAGAGGGACCGCGTAAGGGGTAAGTTCAGTTTCAATTTGAGTGGCTAGAAATTGTTTAACTTCTTCAATCGTGACATCTTTATCAAGTTTTTCTTTAGCAAGTTTGCTTGTGAATTTGGCTGCTGTTTCCACCCCAATATCACTTAAAATCAATAGTTCTTCTAACTCTTCAATAGTTTCAATATCAAGTTTTTTTCGAATGAAAAGCGTCTTTAAACCATCATTGAGTTTGTCAGATGATTTACGCAACCCCTGCTTTAGACGTGACCACCAACCATTTTTTTCAAGAGTGGCATTTGTATCAATCATGAGATAAGTTGCCCCATCAGTTGATCTTGTGTTTTATCAATTACATAAACGGTGATTACCTGCCCAACAGTAATAGAAGGTGCAGATGGAATTGTGATCGGAATAAAATGATCTGTTTTACCTAAAATCATGCCATTTTCTATAGATTCAACCAACAAAGTGACATTGGTTTTTAGTTGGCTATGAAGCAGGCGTTGAAAAGCATTCTCACCTGCTTTGCGAAGGCAAGTTGCTCTTTCTTTAATAATTGACCCTTTTACTTGCGGCATTTTACTGGCTGGCGTATCAGGGCGAGGAGAGTAGGGGAAAACGTGCAGATAAGCTAAATCACATTCGTCTACAATAGCAAGTGTGTTTTGAAACATTTCTTCTGTTTCGGTGGGAAAACCTGCAATCAGGTCTACTCCAAACACCACATCCGGCCTAAGTTCACGTGCTTTTTTACAAAAAGCAATAGCATCTTCACGTGAATGGCGACGCTTCATCCGTTTTAAAATCATGTTATCGCCAGCCTGTAAGCTCATGTGAAGATGAGGCAAAAGGCGTGGTTCATTGCCAATTTGATGCCATAAATCTTCATCCATTTCAACGGGGTCAAGTGATGAAAGCCGCAAACGTTTTAGGTCAGGAACCAACGCCAATACTCGGCGAATCATTTGCCCAAGCGTTGGTTGACCGGGAAGATCGGCTCCGTAGGCGGTAATATCTACGCCTGTAAAGACAATTTCGGGATAGCCGTTTTCAATTAGTATGCGAACTTGGGTGACAATTTCCCCGATGGGAACACTGCGTGAATTGCCGCGACCAAACGGAATCGTGCAAAATGTACAACGATGATCACACCCATTTTGAACTTGAACAAAGGCGCGCGCTTTTCCTTCAAATCCCGAGATCAAGTGATTCGCTGTTTCTTTAATAGACATAATGTCGTTCACCATCACCCGCTCTTGGGTTGGGTGTTCCACGTAACTTTGCAGTTTCATTTTTTCATCATTGCCAATAACTCGGTCAACTTCGGTCATTTCACCATATTTGGTGGGGTTGATTTGGGAAGCACAGCCGGTGACAATGATTTTTGCATGCGGATTCTCGCGACGAATTTTGCGAATAGATTGACGTGCTTGGCGTTCTGCTTCCGATGTAACAGCGCAAGTATTAAAGATAAAAACATCATCAAGGCCTGCTTCAGAGGCAAGATCTTTGATAACCTGGGACTCATAGGTGTTCAATCTACAGCCAAATGTGATAACTTGTGGTGTTTTTTCAGTCATTTTATTAATTATGTATAGGTGTCATATTAGTTGTAAATCGAAGCTCTATTGAGCACTACATTCTAAAGTAAATCAGATTGTTTTGATAAGTGCTCAATAGACCATATTTTATACAATAATTCAATAGACTTCTTTGATATTGGTTAGTTACTTTTGCGCAACCACTGTTGGGAATAATCCTTGAGTATCGTAAATAATCTCTAAAATAGTAAACCCAGCTGCTTCTAATTGCTGACGAGTTTGAGATTCTGATCTAAAATGTTGCCAAGAAGCTTGTAAAATATCTCCAAAAATTGCTTTTTGTTTTTTGAGAGCATCTACATTTGCTTTATCCCAAGGTGGAGGCGTTAAAAAGCTTGTTACAAGAATGCCACCTGGAACTAGTGAATTATAAAATTCTTTATACAAATCAATAACTCTCTCATCATTGCCTTCGTAAATATTTAATCCATTGCTGTTGCCATGCATCTCTCTTTATAAAAGAAGATACTTGATCTTTTTGATGATGAAGTGCATTTTCTTTTGCTAAACTGAGAGATTGCTCATCAATGTCAATGCCAACGAGTTGAAGACGAGGGGCGTCTAAAGTTAATAAATCATCCATTAATCCGCAAGGTATAGAGGCAAATGTTCCCCCTTTAGGCACTTGTTTTTGTATTTCTTGTTGAAAAATTTTGGGAGAAGCGCGAGGAATTTCTTTAACAACAGGGGCATTATTGATAATCCATTCTTCTAGGCCATTTTCAAAGTCGCTTTGAGGTGTTTTGCGGATAATATAAGCTGTCCATTCACCATTTAGGCCTTTGTTTTTCAATAAAAACTGTCCCAATTTCGTTTGGCTAAGATCTTCTAATAATTTTAACTCTTCTTCTAACGGAAGAGCCAAAAGTGAAGTGTCCGTTTCTTGAAGGCGCAGACGCGTTTTCTCAAAGCTAGATTGTATTTCTGGATGATGTGTAATAAAATTTTCTTCTGTAGCATGAGCAAGATTAAGCATAGCCTTCCCTATTAATAAAGTAGTAAGAATTGTTTTTATAGGAATCATTCGAATAATTCTAAAAAGATGTATATAGAAACTTTTTAAAATTTAATTGACTTAAAAGTCAATTAAATTTGTACATGTTCTAGGATGGAGGGAATATATCTAGCTGCCTCGAAAATTCAGGCAAACAACATACATTTCTGCAGAATCTTGGCGGCTTGATTTTGGCTTGAAGTGATGTACTTTTTCAAAATTTATTTTTAGCAATTTTAATAGATTTGCTTCTGTACCGCCGCGTAAAACTTTAGCCACAAAATGCCCACCGGGACGTAAAACTTCTTTTGCAAAGATAAAAGCCTCTTCAACCAGAACCATAATCCGCAAATGATCAACATCTGTCATGCCACAAGCAGGGGCAGCCATGTCACTAACAATTACATCAGCCTTACCATTTAACATCTCAAGTAACTGTTGTTGGGTAGATTCCAGAGTAAAATCATTTACAATTAATGTGGCCAGAGAGATAGACGATATTTCATTAAGATCAACGCCAATCACTTGTCCGGTTGGATTTTTTTCAGGTTTGACATGGTCAACAATCACCTGTGTCCATCCACCAGGTGCTGCGCCTAGATCGATTACTTTTGTTCCTGGTTTTAAAATTTTATATTTTTCGTTAATTTCAATAAGTTTGAATGCAGCACGGGAATAGTAACCTTTTTCACGAGCCAAGTGAACATAGGGATCATTAAGTTGACGTTCAAGCCAGCGGCGAGATGATTCTGTCCGTTTTTTATTGCTTTTAACTTTTACCTTAAGCAAACGCGTATTTTTTAATTTATCAGACATTAAACGATGGTCTCAGTTAGACTTTTATTTTTATAAATCGAAGATTCATATTATTTTGTGGAGAAATTTCTTTTAAGAGTTCCATTAAAATGCCCTCTCGAACACCACGATCAGCCACACGTAATTTTTGCACAGGCCAAGTATCACAAATGCCTTCAAGAATCGCAGTTCCCATAATTACAAGATCTGATCTGCCCATTCCAATGCATGGATGCACTGATCTTTCTTCAACTGACATATCAAAAATTGATTTGCAAATGTTATGAATGTCAGAAACTTCTAGAAAAACACCATCAATGAGACGGCGATCATAACGCTCAAGCCCCAAGTTAATAGCGGCCAAAGTGGTGACTGTGCCTGATGTTCCAATCATTTGCACGCGGCGTTTTTCTAATTGGTTATAAATCCCATTTTTATGAGAGAATTCCATTAATCGTGTTGAAATTTCTTTGCGAATTTCATGATAGACATTATTTTCACGTTCTTTACTATTATAATAATCTGCAAGCGTTACAACGCCATAAGGCAGTGAAACGCAATCTAACACTTCAATAACGGGAAAGCGTCGGCGATGAAGCCGCCGTGGTTCACTAATATGCAACCACATGACTTCTGTGCTGCCACCACCAATGTCAAACGCAATTGCATAAGGAATGCGTGAATTCAAAATGCCAGCACACCCTGAAAGCGCCAGACGACCTTCTTCATTGGGGGTAATCACTTCAAGGGAAATACCAATTTCATCTTGAACACGCTGAACCAAAATATCGCTGTTTTCAGCACGACGACATGCTTCAGTGGTGACAGCCCGTACGATTTCAACATTATTTTGAGTGATTTTCGTTTGACAAATTTTTAAAGCTTCAATTGTGCGCTCAATAGCTTCGTTAGTTAGAAGATTTGTAGCTTGCAGCCCTTCGCCCAATCGTACGACTCTTGAAAATGAGTCAATAACCCGAAAGCTTTGCCCTTCAATGCGAGCGACAAGCAGACGACAAGAATTAGTACCAAGGTCAATGGCAGCAATAACGGGCGATTTCCCGGCCTTATGGGCGCTATAATGCGAAGAGTTAAAATTCTTACCTGTCATATTTATAGTTTTTACTCTTAATATGCATACTCTTTGCGTTTTCAGCCATGATGAGTATATCATACAATTTTAGTGATTTATTTACATTTGATGTCACAATACCATAATTACAAGGAAAAATCTTTTAAAGTTTCATTTTTTTTGTATGGAACAATTTTTATGAGTATGATAGGTCTTAAATTAACGTGAATTCGATGTAAGAAGTCATGAAAGATCAGAAAATCCGCGTCATCGCGAACGAAACAAAGTGCAGTGTACGGATTTCTTCGTTTTTATACATTTTCTGCAATTCTTATATTGAACTCAGGTTGATTTAGACAGAATTGGGGGATAGTTTAGTGGTAGAACTCTCGGCTCTGGACCGAGTAGCTCTGGTTCGAATCCGGGTCCCCCAGCCATCAATCAATGATCTTTCCTCTCTTAACAATTTTTTTATTTCAATTATGATAGATATTTAACTCAAGGAACTCGTCTTGACGGCTATAAACTATAAAAAATCCATTTTTTGGATGATATTGTGGTCATTTTGTTTCAGTATTGTGATGACTTTGGCCAAAAAAATTAGCCCTGAAATTTCAGGAGCAACTCTTATTTTTGGTCGATTATCAATAGGGTTGGCCTTTGCTATGCCACTTTTTATAGGACAGGGAATTCAGACAGTTATTCAGACGCAATTTATAGGATTTCATCTTATTCGTGCTGGGATTGTTACGTGTGCGATGGGGTGTACATATTATGCCTATAGAAATTTACCATTGGCCGAAGCAGCGTCAATTGGTCAAACGGGGCCTCTGTTTACAACACTTCTCGCTGTCCTCATCTTGCGTGAAAAAATGACATTATCAAAGTGGTTAGCAATGGTGGTGGGGTATGCTGGCGTTTTATTTATTGTGAAGCCTGGGGCGGGGGAACTAAATATTGCTGTGCTTGTGGCATTGGCCGCAAATTTACTCGCTGGAATGGCCATTATAATTGCTAAAAAAGTTTCTTCAATCGATAGCAGCTCAACCATTTTATTTTATGGAACTGTGGGGACACTCATTTTAACGTCTATACAAGTTTTATTTAGTTGGCAAACGCCTTCTACAATTGATTCAATCTATCTTATTTTTATTGGTGCATCCGGTATGTTTTCTCAATATTGCTATTTACAAGCTCTTAAATATGCACCAACCAGTTTTGTTACCCCCTTTGAATATATAAGGCTTTGCGTTACAATTCCGATTGGTATTGTGGTGTTTAATGAGATGCCCGATCTATATTCATTGTTGGGCAGTCTTATTATTGTTAGCTCTATAATATATTTAGTGCGAGAGCAAGTGGGAACAAAAGCAAAAAGCTAAGATATTGAAAGAAGGGTAAAAGTGAAGAAAGGAGAAAAAAAGGA
>DYSP01000022.1:0-9708 GCA_020718185.1 Candidatus Odyssella sp.
CCTCCATGACAAAATTATACCATCTTAGCGTTCTTTAGTTAAGTGTCTCCAAAATTCTATGTTTTGTTAATATTTCATAGTCTAAATTCAGAGTTGGGAAGCGTTCACGCACAACTTCGTAGTATGTTTCACTAATATCTAAAAACTTAATGCCGTGTTGTTTGATTGTGTTAACGCTTTCAACAATATTTTTCGTAGTCAAGGCTATGTGTTGAATGCCTTCACCTTTGTATTCGCGTAAATACTCAGCAATCTGCGATGAATCTTCAGTCGGTTCATTAATAGGAATGCGAATTTTTCCGCAAGGACTTGTCATCGCGCGACTTAGCAAACCAGTTTTTTGTCCTGTAATGTGGAAATAACGAATTTCACGGAAGTTAAATATTTTCTCATAGAAATTAGCCCATTTAGTCATTTGACCTTGAAAAACGTTGTTCGTTAAGTGGTCAATAATTTCAAGTCCATTACCCTTAGGATTAGCATCAACACCAGGTAAAAATTCAAAGTCGTAGTCATAAATTGTTTTTGAATCATAACGATCAACGAAAAAAATCAAACTATCACCCACTCCATAAATTGCCGGAATGGTTACTTCTCCATGATTAATCGCAGATTTATATGGCCTTGCACCCAAAGAAATTGCTCTATTTAAAGCAAATTCAGAATCTTTCACGCGTATTGCCATTGCACAGGCAGAAGGGCCATGTGCTGTAGCAAAGTCAGATGCAAAAGAATTTGGTTCTTTGTTCACAATAAAATTAATTTGACCCTGCCTGTACAAAAAAACATTCTTAGAACGGTGCTTAGCAACTAGTGAAAAACCCAAAGATTCAAACGTTTCGCCCAAACTTTCATCGTCATTAGGGCTTGCAAATTCTACAAATTCAAACCCATCGGTTTGCATTGGATTGTATTCAGATACATCATCGGTTTGAGTTGGCAAATCATGAACAGCAAAAGACATAAATCTCCTAAGGTTATTTTATAAATTTATTTACAGTAAGCGAGAAATTCACCCATGCCAAGTCAAGAATCTAATTATTTTGCATTCTTAAAGCGTACATTTAATTCACGATGGTGCGCATGGCATATGGCAACGGCCAAGGCATCAGCCGCATCATCAACAACGCCTTTAGGCATGGTTGGCAAAAGCAAAGCCACCATTAAAGCAACCTGGTGTTTTTCGGCGTGCCCTGACCCCACCACTGATTTTTTCACCTTGTTTGCCGAATATTCAGCCACTTTTAATCCGAACGATGCAGGCGTAAATAAAACAACTCCTCGAGCCATGCCAAGCTTCAAAGCAGATGCAGGGTTTTGATTCACAAAAGTTTCTTCTACAGCAACTTCATGAGGTTGAAATTGCTGCAATACATTTAATAATTCCTGGTACAAAGTGTTCAGCCGATTTGCCAATTCTGCCTTTGCATCGGTCTTGATCACTCCATGGGCTACGTATCTTAGTGAATTTCCCTGCGCCTGCACAATGCCCCAACCGGTGCGTTGAAGCCCTGGATCAATTCCCAATATTTTGACCATGCATTACCAAAAGATTATATGAACTTGTAAAGCATACCCGGATGCCATAGAATAGTTACCCTAAGCACTTATTATAAAGTTTTATGAAAACCGAAAAAACACTTTCTATTCTAAAGCCTGATGCAACACGTCGTAACATCACTGGAAAAATTAACGCTAAAATCGAAGCTGCTGGTTTGCGCATTATCGCTCAAAAACGCCTTCACCTTAGCTTAGCCCAAGCACAAGCATTTTATGCTATACATGCTGAACGCGCATTTTTTGGTGAGCTTTGCCAATTTATGATCAGCGGACCAGTTGTTGTGCAAGTTCTACAAGGTGAAGATGCAGTAGCTAAATACCGCGACATTATGGGCGCTACAAACCCAGCTAATGCAAAAGAAGGCACAATCCGCCAAGAGTTTGCAGAATCTATTGAAGCAAATTCAGTACATGGTTCTGACTCTGCAGAAAATGCAGCAAATGAAATTGCTTATTTCTTTAGTGATCTAGAAATCGTTGGTTAATTTACCCAACATATTAACCGGCGTTCGTTTCTTTGGAACGCCGGGTCTTATCTACTTATACTTCTGTCAAAATTATTTTTTAGCCTTCTGGGTTATGCTGTTTTTGGGCATTACCGATTGGTTAGATGGATTTTGTGCTCGTAAATTCAAACAAGAATCACTATTTGGTAAAGTATTCGACCCTATTGCCGATAAAACACTAATGATTGGAATGTTTGCAACACTTGGCTACTTAAAAGCCCTACCTTTAGCATTTGTTTTCTTATGCCTTGGCCGAGACGTATTAATCGCCCTTGGTGGCTTTGCAATGATGCGGTCAGCCTACAAAAAAGATTTATCCCCCACCAAAGCCAGTAAAATTAATACTTTTTTGCAAATACTTTGCATTTTAGTGGTGACTTATCGCTTGCATGCCCCATCTATTAGTCCACACGTACTGTTCAGTGAAAGCGTTTTACTTGGACTAACCAGCTTATTTACAATTGCATCGGGCATGCAATATGCAAAAACCTTTTGGAGATTTCTAAAAAATACGTAAGAATTCAAGTATCACCTGAAGTTGATTGTTCTGATGTTTTTTGCACGACCACGCACTCCTACCCGTCTTGAAATATGGCCCACCTTTGTTGACGCCTTATCTACAGTACTAATGGCCATTGTCTTTGTGCTCATGACATTTCTTGTTGCCCAAGTTTTTTTAGTGGAAACAATTAACACAAAAGACACCGAAGTCGCCAGACTTCAAGCTCAGCTCAGACTATTTGAAGAAAGTCTTGCAAAAGCAAAAGATAGCCACGACAAAGCATCTGCTAAAGTAACTTCCCTTGAAGAATTAATGACCAATTTAAATACGCAATTAGCAAAAATCACACAAGATTTAGACCTTGAAAAAAATGCCCATACTGATCAGCGCACAGCCAATGAACGCCTAAAAACAGATCTAGAAAAGCTAGAAGAAAGATTGCGTCAACTGCAGGCCTTATTAAATCAAGCTCAAACCGAAGCAATTCAAAAAGATGCTGAAGTTAAAAAGCTACAGCTAGGCCTTCAAGCGTTAGAAAAAGAACAAGACAAACATAAAGACTCCATAAAAGTTGGGCAGTTTCGTTCACAGTTTTTTGCACAATTAAAAAGCATACTAGGTGACCGCAGTGATGTGCGCGTTGTCGATGACCGCTTTGTTTTCCAATCAGAGGTTTTGTTCAGCATTGGTTCCGCAGAGCTTGGCGAAGAAGGTCAAAAGCAACTTAATGAATTGATAAAGGCATTAAAAGAAATTGGCAGCAAAATCCCCCCAGAAATTAACTGGATTCTTCGCGTAGATGGCCACACAGACAAGCACCCCATAAAAAGCACGCAGTTCCCTTCAAACTGGGAACTTTCCGCAGCCCGCGCCATTGCCGTTGTGCAATACATGATTAAAAAAGGCATTAATGGTAAACATCTTGTAGCCGCAGGCTTTGGAGAATTCCAACCAATTAATGTGGAAGAGGTTGATCGTAACCGCCGTATTGAATTTAAGCTAGATCAGCGGTAACGGAAATTACTCACTGGACCCTACGATCAAGTCGTAGGGAAATTGTGATGGGGTCAAGTCGAAGGAAAACAGCAGTAAGCATCTTCTTTAGTTTTCCTATGGCTTGACCATAGGATCCATATTTATAACTTCCTTGTCATCTCCGACTCGATCACAGATCCATTGACACTAATCATTATGGACCTGCTTTCGCGAGGAAGAAGGGGAAAGAACGAACTTCCCTCCCCTGCGTAGTTTTATTAAGCAGCAGCCGCTGCTGGAGAACTTTTTGCAGAATCTGCAGTCACTGGCGCAGCTGGCTTTGCGTCGGCCAATGCTACTTTTGCTGGCACAACATCTGTCGCTTTCTCTGGTGCAGCAGCAGGCACATCTGCTGAAGGTGCAGGCGTCGCCACTGGCGCAGCAACAGCAGTATCTGTCGCTTTCTCTGGTGCAGCAGCAGGCACATCCGCTACAGGAGCAGCAGGTGCAACGGTTGCATCAGCTGGCTTCACTTCTTCTTTCTTAGGTTCTTCCTTTTTAACTTCTTCTTTTTTTACTTCCGGTTTCACCTCAGCTGGCTTTTCACCTGCTGCTAATAACCCCTTCACTTCATCTTCAGTTGGGCAAATGTTAAAAACCAAAAAATCCCCTTGCTTTGAAAGCACTGCGTACAACTTTTTTTCACCCGCAGAAAAATCAAAAGCAACAGGTCCAGAACCACCAGACAACTTCGCTTCAGCTTCTTGCATTACATTCATAATGCTTTGTTCAACCGCTTGGTTAATTTTTTCTTTTTTAAAGTGGGCAACACGAACGTACTTATCACCATCTTTTTTAATCACCACAATATAGTGCTGATCATCAACTTTAATTTTGTCTTCCTGTTGAGATTTGTTGATTGCTTCTACGGCATCTACCGGGCTTTTTGCAAAAGCTTCCTTAATCAAAACTTCGCGTTCAGCAAGGGTTGAAACAGATGCCGCCAAACCAAAGCTCAGTGACGACGCTAGCATTAAACCTATTAATAATTTTGATTTCACAAAATCTCCTGACAATATTTTTAAGTAATTCTACCTGAGCCATTATAAGTTGTAAAACTTTTTGCGTGCTCAAATTTTTAAACACCCATGGCTTTTTTCATGAAGAATTTTTTCAAAGACGGAATTTTTCCAACCACCGCAAGGCCAGCTTGACGAACAAAACTAACTACTTGACTATCACTTTCAAAAAGTCTGGTCAGCCCATCGGTAAAGAAATAAAGCCCTTTGTGGTCTAGTTTACGACGACGGCTATATTGGTTTAACACGTATTCTGATCCTAAATCTCCCCCTAAATCTTTAGCATCGGCCAATAATTGTGCAATATCTGCCACGTCACGCCAACCCAAATTAACTCCCTGCCCCGCTATGGGGTGCAATGCATGGGCCGCATCCCCCACCAAAACCGTGCGCGACGCTGTGGCTTTGTCTACGGTTAGGGCAATTAAAGGAAATGTCCAACGAGTACTGTTCAACGTAACTTTTCCATAAAATGGAAAAATATCCATAAGCTTTTGTTCTAATTCAGCAGTGGGAATAGTTTCCCATGGGCAATCCTTAGGGCCGCACCAAACCACGCCTGATTGATGCTGCCCATCAGCGGTATCAACCATCGGCAACATGGCAAAGGGACCAGATGATTGAAAAACCTCCCATGCCGTAGCTTGGTGTGGCTTTTCATGGGTGAAATGCGCCACTAAAGCCTTATGGCCATATTCCTTGGTTTTGCTTTTAATGTGTACTTGACCACGCACCCAAGAATTACGCCCATCTGCCCCAATAACCAATGGTGCTTTTAAAATGCCATCTTCTTTGGTGTGCACTTCCCCGGGTAACAATTGCTGCAGGGTGCAATTGTCAAGCACTTCAACCAGTTCAGCATTTTTCACCCCTTCATACAGGGCATTTAAAAGGCAATCAAATTCAATAATATACCCCATAGGGTCAGTCCCTAGGTCTTGATAATCATAATCAAGGGTCCAAGCAGACCCTTGTTCAAAAACGCGAATATGATTAATTCGTTGAGCCGTAGGTTCCAGCGCTTGCCACAGACCGCAACTTTCTAAAAATCTTTGAGAGCCAAGAGTTACCGCAATCGTGCGCCCATCTTTTATAGATGGTTTTGCAAATGCGTTGCGTTCAAGCAGCTGCACTTTTATTCCCAGTTGAGAAAGGCAAATTGCCAAAGCCGCCCCAACTAACCCTGCACCAACAATAATGACCATAACCAACTTTGCCTCAAATACTTTGCCCCTTTAACATAAGTCAGTTTGTGAACAAGTTCAATTTTTCACTAATAGGCCTAACGCGCAGACAAAGGAGCCAAGTTATTTCTTAAAAATTCTACTAAAGCTTCATACCACTCACTAAAATAGTCATTACAGCCAGTGTCACTTTCTGAATAATCAAAAACAAGCACAATGTCTTCGTCTTCGCTAATGCCGTCAATATACACATAGCTATTATCGAATGAAAATGACTTGTTTTTTGCAACACCAGCACTAGTTTCAATTACACTAGGCAATACTTCTTTTGCACTATCAGGGAGAATTTTTTCAAAAGCATTTTGCCCAATAGAAGGCACATCACTAACAACAATAAATTCTTTGGCAGCAACAAGCTCTTGGGTCTTTTTCAAACCAAAAAGCACTTCGGGTGCACTGGGAATGCTTTCGTCTATTTTATGTTTCGCAATAAGATTTTCGTAAAAATTGATAAGACGTTGCGTTTTACCTGCCCTTTTATTCTCATCTTGCTCAAGTTCAGGTGGCAAGCATGCCTGAATGCTTCCAACAACATTCACAAAAAACAATAGATGAGAGCAGATGATAGTCATCAGATACATCTCAAAACCTACCAACATTATTATATCAATAAGTTATTAATTGCGCGTTAATGGGTGTTTAGTTTCTTTTATTGGGATTTATCGTATTTTGTGCGCCAACAATATTGAACGATATTCTAATAGGTTTTTGTGTAATCTAGTCCCCTCCCATAATAAGGGAGGGGAAATGTTTAAAAACATTAAGCTCCACCAAAACTAAGCTTACGCACCCCCTCAAAATAATAAGCCAACCTTGCCTCAAATACTTTGCCCCTTTAACATAAGTTAAAACCTTCAAGAGTTCAAAGTATGCATGTTTTGTTAGTTGGCTATGGCTCCATGGGCGGGGCCCTGTTAAAAGGCTGGGAAGCATTTTGCAATGTCACGATTGTTGATCCTTTCAAACAAGGTTGCGCAAAATCAGTTGATGAACTACCCACAAGCTATTCCCCAAATGTCATAGTCATTGCCGTAAAACCACAAATGCTTGCACAAGTCATGCCCGCATACGCAAAATTTCAAGACGCACTGTTCATTTCCATTGCTGCCGGCATTCCAAGCAGACGTTACACACAGTGGTTAGGGGAAAAAGTGCGACTTAGCCGAGTGATGCCTAACTTACCTGTTATTGTTTCCCAGGGGGCCAGCGCCTATGTGCTAAATGAAAACTGCACAAATGATGATGATACAATTGTCAGCACCTTGTTTGAAAAAGTAGGCATCATTGAAAAATTAGCAAACGAAGAGATGTTCGATGCGGTGACGGCTCTTTCTGGGTCAGGCCCTGCTTACGTGTATTATTTATGCGAGTGCCTCGAACAAGCAGCCATTGAACTGGGTTTAGATCAAGACTTAGCGATGCGATTTTCCAGACAAACTATTATTGGTGCCGCAGCAACATTGAAAGAATTACCCGCATCAGCTGAAGAATTGCGCGTTAATGTTACAAGTAAGGGTGGTACAACCGAAGCCGCCCTTGGGGTTTTAATGGGAAACAATAATTTGCAAAATTTGTTTTCAAATGCCTTAAAGTCAGCCCATAAGCGCGCTCATGAATTGGCAATATAAAAATTTATGTATAATTAACAATTTATTATTGAACACTATGGTAATATTTAATTTAAGAACATTTCCTCAGATATATGACTTCAATGTATTCGCTTAAAGCCCAAAAGAATACAAATGGCGAAGCTATATCTGCATCCAAGGTTAGTGCCAAGGCGGGTGGCCCACCCTTATTTTGGGCGGGGGTGGGGGAAGGTTCCATGTACAAGAAAAACATTAATATATCGTTAAAAACTAACAATAAATATTTTGAACTAATCATAAAAAACTTGCATACTGCCCTCCTTATGAAAGTTATTCGACTTCTTTTTGTTTTTGCATTTTTTCCGTTTCTACACGCCGAAACGGTTGTGTGCAGTTTTTCAATTTTACAAAATTTATGCACTCAGTTATGCCAAGGAATTGATAGCATTCAGGTGCATACAATTGTACCAAAGTCGGTTGACCCGCACATGTACCAACCAAAACCAAGTGATTCAAAAACGTTGGCAAAAGCCGATTTGGTAATTACCAATGGGCTAAATTTGGAAGGGTGGATCACCAACTTAATTGACGGCTCAGGTTACAAAGGCAAAGTGATTATCGCTAGCGAAAATATATCAGCCCGTTACCTGGGGAAATTGCCAGATCCTCACGTTTGGCATAGCCCAAAGCTCATTAATTTAATGATTGATAATATCGCAAATGCGTTAAAAGATGCCTTTCCAAATCACACATCAACATTTGAAAAGAATGCAATAAGCCTAAAAGCCACGTTCAATGAATTGCAAACCAATGTTGTTGAGCTTTTTGCAAAAATTTCCCAAAGCAAACGGGTGATGCTCACCACCCACGATACTTTCTCATATTTCGCCCAGTGTTATAATGTTGTGGTCTTAAGCCCTCAAGGCGTTAGCACTAGTGATGACCCATCCGCAGCAGATATGAAAAACTTGATAGGTCAAATTCGCTCCTTGCAAATTTCTGCCATTTTTCTAGAGAATTTATCAAATCCCAAAATTCTTAACGCTATTGCTAATGAGACTGGAAAAAAGGTAAGTGGCGTTTTGTATGCCGACACACTAAAAGATGATTTAAACTTGCAAGACACCCTGTGGTACAACGCCACAGTTATAGCAGGAGCAATGAATGCTTGATATTAACGCCATTTGGGAAAAGGCTGCACAACCTTCTCCTGAACTTACATTTGAAGAAATTCAGGCTTTGATTAATGACCGCCTTGGGACAGTGACTGACCAGCTTTCAACAGTTAGCCTAAACAGCACAAATGAAACCTTGTTTGACCTAATGATGTTGGTTTTTGATAGCCTAACTGAAAAACGGTCTTGTATTTTGAACAGTTGGAACGCCATTGCCCTAGACCCCAAATGCATTTGTGAAGGACAGGCACAAATTATTGCCGCTATTGATGGGTGGCATCAAACCCTAAACCTGCACTGGAACACCGCACGTTATGTGCAAAATTTACTGTTTTTGTGCGCCCTAATGTATGCAGCAGCTGTTTGGAAAGACGACACCAGCGCAGATAATTCAAAAGTCATGGCCAAAATTGATGAGCTGATCGGTTGGTTAAATGCCAGCAAATCAGCCCCCTTTGATTTACTTGAAAAAGTAAAAAGTATGGTTATGGGGTAGTTACGTTTAAAAGCACTTCAATGAATTTTTTTAAATTTTCAAAATCACCTTTATAAAAATATGCTTCCCAGCCCTTTTCTTTAGCAGCAGTAACATTTGCCAATGTGTCATCAATTAGCAAAAGCTCACACTCTCTAAGGTTTAATGCCTTTCAATGTGTGCATAAAATAATGAAGAAGGTTTAAGATAACCAATTCGATAGGAAGAAAAACAGTCCTGAAAATATTGTCCAACAAGTTCTTTTATATGCATAGTCCTGTATTCGTCTTGGTTTGTGCCAAGGTAAACAGGAATATTTAATTTTTGAATGAGCGCTAACATCTCAGTATTCACATGTTTATCGTGCTCAAGCCAGTAGTTGATATATATATCAGCTGATAAATTCAGCCCCTCAAACAAAGGAGTCTGAAATAGGTTATCTAGATACACTTTTGTATCAATCTTCCCGACTGTAACCAAAGCATCCCAATCTGGACCATAGATTTTTGAAAATGCACCTTAGATAAACCAAGATCTTGCTGGATAGTACGCGACCATAGATACTTACCACTACTATCAATACTATTAAAAACAACTCCATCA
>DYSP01000022.1:9808-25992 GCA_020718185.1 Candidatus Odyssella sp.
ACATCAACATCAACATCAACATCAACATCAACATCAACATCAACATCAACATCAACATCAAAAATAATTGCTTTTATTTTTCCAGATTTTAAATCCATATATTTAATTCCTTGAAAGGTATATTCGATGTTCTCGTTAAAAAAGTATATTTTTTACAGCTTTTGAGTTTTCTAAATCCATCATAAAAAAAGCCTATAGGCAATGAAAAATATCTAAAGGCCAAAATTGACGAGCTGATCGGCTGGTTAAACGCCAGCAAATCAGCTCCGTTCGATTTACTTGAAAAAGTAAAAAGTATAGTTATGAGGTAGCATGTAAAAGATGTTTTACGAATATTGAGCCATCACTAGCACGCATAGACATGATTGTGGAAAAACCAACGAATCTATCATTAACTTCCTGAAAAGTCATGTGTTGAAAAGGAGTATTAATGTAATAATCTACACCATGCGCGTGACGTTCCTGAATAATATCTGGAAAAGCTATTCCTGAAATAGCATATCCCAAACTAATTAGTTGTTCTTTTATCAATTTAAATGAATCTGAAAACATAGATGAAGCAAGGTATACCTTTGCATTTTCTTGAGTTTCAGCAGGAATATCTTGCAAAGCATTCTTTAACGCTTTAAATGAAGGTCCCATAACTATTTCGCCTTCAGCATTTGTATAAATCTCAGCAGGCGAGCAGTGTAACATGTAACTTCCCGAAACAGTCCATACTGCTATTCCAATACAATTACATATTCCATTAGTACGTAATATGCGACCCATAGTAGAATCCGAAACAATTTCGCAAACTAATGGTGCAAATAAATATTTTTCAGTTGAAACATCTAAAAAAACTAAGTCAGAAAATTCAGGATCCTCACTATTTTGTATGGATGGAAGATCTCCTAAATTTGTTCTCAATTCTGCTAATTTGTCAGGATCATAGAAAACACGAAAGGTTCTCGTACCATACTCTGAAATTAATCTTTTTTCTACAAATAATTGCTCAGTCACATCAGTTGCGCTTAGATTTCTAGCAATATGCATAGAAAAGAAAAAAATAAAGAATACTTTTATCATTAGATCTTTCTTTGTAAGAAAAAGTTTATACATAAGGCGTGACACACGCATACTCTGCTTTCTAGCAATTAATAATAATATTCCAACCGAAACACAAAGTTTTAATGGTTTAACATTCATAAAACCCTCCAATGTCATATAGGTATTCGGAAATAAAATTACAAATAGTATTACAATTTTTAGGCACAAAAAATAGCAAAAGGCGCTAACCCTTTGCCATTAATTACAGTAAAGCTCAATCTATTTCTTCAGGTATCTAACCGCAGCTGCCACTAGTACTGATTTCACAATTCCTGGCAGAATAAATGGCACAAGGCCCACCGTGATTGCTGCATTCCAGCCCACGAATGTGCTAAGCCATGGCATACCGCACAGGAAAACTATTGCACTACCTACTAATGCTATCAAAAAAGTTTCTTTAGTGCCCATGTTTGCAACGCGTTCACGCAACGTGCACATCACCCAAACTGCTGCTAGAAATCCAAAAAGGTAGCCTCCGGTTGGGCCCATTAATTTTGCAATCCCACCGCTATAATATGAAAAAACCGGTGCACCCATTGCTCCCAGTGCTAAATAACTTGCTACGCTACGCAGGGCATCTGCTTTTGAAAAAGTAAGGCCAATAATAAGAACAGCCACTGTCTGCAATGAAATATGCACAGGGTGAAGCGGTATGTTAACTTGCGTGCACAGGCACAAAAGCCCCGCACCAATAACCGTTAATAAAACGCGTGAATTTCTAATGTATTGAAAAGCTAATTGCATAAAGTACCACCTTTTGAATAAAAACTACCTTATGTCTTAGCCCTTTTTCGCAAAGTGTGCTAGTGGTTTTCTCAAGGTTTAGCCAATGACCAGCCGGCTATATATAAAAAGCCACGGAGTACACTCTGTGGCTTTTTATACAGGACTAATGATTACAGTGAAGAACCTACAAATCCCCATCGTGCACACAAAACATGATCAACGTAACTAATGTCACGTACAGGCTGTATTGAAGACAATGCTTCTTGAATAGCTATTTGTGTAGAAGAAATTCTGTTTTTTCGCACTTCAGCATTAAGCTCAACAAGGGCTTCCATTCCGTTTTTCATAAACTGTAAATCAATTTGCTTTGGAAACGCTGCGCCTACTTGATCAACGAACTCTATTATACCTTCTGATGGCGTAAGTCTTGACAGGATAGCCGGTGTCTTATCACTTAGCATGTTACGAACTTGACTTACTGTAGCAATTTTTGCTTCTTCAGGCATAAATTTCAAACGATGAACTACGATAGTATTCGTCAAATTTGCTGTCAATCTTGCTACTGGGTCAGTTTCTTCTGATATTGCAGCATGCACGAATGCAGAAGCAGTCATAATTATTGAAGTCAATAATTTGTATTTTTTATTCATTAAAATCTCCTAATACTATTAAATTTCGACAGATATGTATCTGAACGAACACTCTACATATAATCATTCATACAATTATTTTCAAGTGAATGTATTATAAATCTTAAAAATTCTTGAGCACCTTGATAAAAGACTCAAAAATCACTCTATCTCCTAGCCGTTTTTTGCAAAATCTACCAGTGGCTTTAGGTAATAGTTCGCCACCAACCACTGGATTTATTCATTAGAAATTACAACCAACGAATCCACGTTTGGCACATAATGTATGCGCTACATAATGAAGATCGCGGGGTGGTTGAATGGTACTAATAGCTTCTGTAATAGATCTTTTTGTATCCGTAATTCTCTGCTCAAAAGCACGTTCATCAAGTTGCGAAAGGGCCTTAATGCCATCCATGATGAACTGAACACTCATCTGTGCAGGATAGGCATTGGCAGATTCTTGCATGAGATCAGTTACTTGGGTAGTAAAGTTGTTTTGTCTTTCAAAAGGCACAAATTGCATAAGTCTTGGAATATTGCTTGTAAACACTTGCATTGCTTGATCAGCCAGCGCATCTTTTTGTTCTGCAGAACATGTTGCTTTATCTAGACTACTTGTTCTTAAAATGGTTCGCATATTTGTAGATAATGTTACTACTGGGTCATCCAATAATGAACCCAGCGTTGCAACTTCTGCAGCAAAGGTTTGTGTATAGCATCCTAAAAAAATTGCTAATAATACATTTAGTTTTTTCATCTTTTGCCCTTAAGTACATTCACTTTTCTAAATTGTACCGGCTAGAAATTTAATAAGAAATTAATGAAATATTTAATAGGGAAAGCGCAGTTAATATGCTATTCTTTGCAGATATTTTTAAAAGATTTTTCACATGCTAGCTCTACAAAATTTGACCCGACGTTTTGGCGGGCGTGTTGTTTTAAACAGCATTAGCCATAGGTTCCCAGAACAAGGGTGCGTAGGGCTTGTAGGCGTTAATGGTTCTGGAAAATCAACATTGCTTAATATTTTATGCGGCCTTGACGAACCAGATGATGGAACGGTAACCAAGCCTCGTGATACGGTAATTGGGTATTTACCCCAAGAACCAAACCAAAATCCAATGCCTACCCTTTTGGAAGAAGCCCTTGGCGGTGCCGAATACATTTTAGGTTTGCAAAGCAGGCTTACCGAAGTGCTGACCTTAATGGAGCATTCCTGCACTGATGCAGTCGCTAAAGAATATGACCACATTATGCACGAACTTACTTATTTAGATGGCTTTTCAATTGAATCAGAAGCAAAAGAATTGCTATGTGGGTTAGGGTTTAAAACCACAGACTTTGACAAGGACCCAAAAACCCTATCGGGCGGATGGCGTATGCGCTTGGAATTGGTGCGTTTGTTTTTGAAAAAACCAAATTTCCTAGTACTAGACGAGCCTACAAACCACTTAGACCTTCCCAGCATGGAATGGGTTGAACGCTTTTTGAAAAATTTCCGGGGCTGTTTGGTGTTTGTTTCCCATGACAGGTCGTTGATCAACCGTTTGGCTACCAACATTTTGCACCTGCATCATGGCGAAATGAATGCCTACGTTGGCAACTATGACAAATTTTTAGAGGCTTACGAATTAGAACAAGAACAAATTCAAGCACAAAAACAAAATTTGGGCGCAAAAGCACAGCAAGTACAAAGCTTCGTTGATAGGTTTCGCGCCTCAGCAAGCAAAGCCCGCCAAGTGCAAAGTCGCGTAAAAATGCTGCAAAAACTTTACGATGCCGATACAAACCTAAAGGTGGATGAGAAAAACCCACCCATGAGTGTTAAACTTGAATGCGCTAAAAAAAGCGGACGCGTAGTGCTACAAGCCAAGGACCTTTCCATTGGCTATGCAACACCGCTTGTAAAAAAGCTTAGCTTCAAGCTTGAACGTGGGCAAAAGCTAGCAATTGTTGGCGCTAATGGTATTGGTAAATCCACACTAATCAAAACCCTACTAAACATTGTACCTAAGCTTGAAGGCGAAGTGGAACTTGGTCACGAAGTTGATGTTGCATATTTCGCCCAGGATCAGCTGGACTACCTAGCACCAAAAGCAACCATGCTGGAAAACGTCATGCAGCTGAATCAGCACTTAAGCATAGGCCAAGCACGTTCTATGCTGGGGGCATTTTTGTTTAAGGGAGACGATGTTTTCAAGCCCCTAAATGTACTTTCCGGTGGTGAAAAAAACCGCGTAGGCTTATGTTGCCTATTGGCTAAAAAAGCAAATACGTTGATTTTAGACGAGCCCACAAACCACCTTGATATGCAAAGCATTGATATTTTGGCGGAATCCCTTAGCGTGTTTGAAGGAACGGTTTTATTCGTAAGCCACAACCGCAGTTTCATTGACGATGTCGCAACCCACATTTTGGGCCTAAATGCACGCGGCCAAACCCTGCTTGTGGAAGGCGACCTTGAACGGTTCGAAGCCAAAGCCGCTCAGGTTGAATTCTGCTGGAATTAAGGACTTAGCTCTGCTGTCAGTAAGCCATATACCTTTTTCGCAAGATTTTCCCCCGGAGTATTATCACCCATTATTGACGCAACTCGGATGCAATCCAAAGGTGTTTCACTGCGTTTATTACGCAAAATCAATAATTCTTTAATGTTTGGAAAATTTTTTCTAGTGATTTTTATTATTTCGTTCACCGTATAATCATCTACATATTGTAAGTAGGGACCATGGCTACCAGCTTGTGGAGTAAGAATAATACATATCCAGTGCAATATGGTGTTTTGGTCCTCTCCAATTGGGTTAGAACCATGAGTTTCTATAAGCTGCCCAAGCAGTGACTCAAATTTCGGAAGGTGACCTTCGCTAATTGTTCTATAACTTAATTCTTGAAACTGACGAAGAGCTTCATCGTGAATACTAAGTGGTGCAGCCGATGCCGACCTGTCACTAGCGTCAAGCCATTCTTGAAGTTCTTTACTTATTGTCATGCCAACAACATTACTCGAAAACAGCACTATCAAAAATGTCGCGATAAAAAAATGCATAGCCCCAACTACCAAAAAATTCCTATCGGTATTTTAGAGTAAGGAGCATTAAGAAATTGCTAACACAGATTTTTTGAATGTCGCCACTTGCAGCATTGCAATGAAAATACACTCTAAATTAACTCATTTTAAAACATACTAAGCTAGTAGATGCAAAACCCTTGGGAAATATCATGAAAAACACATTAAAAGTATCGCGCATCATTCTAGTCTTGGCAGGAACAATGCAAATTTCTGCGGGTGAGCAACTAAATGATTCAGAAATTTATGAAAACCCAGACCGTATGAAGTACCGTCCACTTACCATACAAGATAGTATTAATGACAAACTTCCAGAAAATACAACTTATTTTCAGCAGATTGTAGCTCTGTTAATGCACAGATTAGCAAATCCACTTTTTGCCATAGAAAATGCCGGCGATTAACTAAATACTCTGTTGTTACTCATTGCTTTTTGGGCACTTGGGGACACCCTTCTCGCCTTAAACAGAAAAGCAATGACATGAGCCCCCATGCAAAATCCCCACAATTATGCTAGATTCACCAAATGACCATGCCCTATAAACCGATTTTATGAAAACAATTCTTGGCAAAATTTTGCGTAATCCAATCACCCAAAGCGTGCTTGCGTTCATTGCTTTTGCCTACATAAAATTTGTGTTCATGACCAGCCATTGGGAATTTAAAAACCGGGAAATTTTTGATTCGTACATCAGCCAAAACAAGCCTTTCATCGTGTCATTTTGGCATGGGCATTTGTTAATGTTGGCGTGCGCTTTGCAGTGGAAAGTTTCCGTGCACATGCTTATTTCAAATCACCGCGATGGGAAAATTATTTCCAAAACCATCAACCACTTTGGCATTCAAACCATTGCAGGCTCTACTAATAAAAAGGGTTTTGAAGCAGCGCGCCAAATTCTGCAGGTGCTAAAACAAGGTCATGTTATAGGAATCACACCTGATGGACCACGGGGGCCATCTGAAAAAATATCAAATGGCGTTTTGGAATTAGCACGTTTGGCGCAGGTTGATGTTATTCCCCTGGCTTACAGCTGCAAACCAATAAAACGTTTACGCACCTGGGACAAATTCCGTTTTGCAAAACCCTTTTGCAAAGGTGTGTTTGTGGTAGGTGCGCCCGTTGCACCAATAGATGATCTTGAACAACTTCGCACAACCCTTCAGCAAGCTATGGATAAGACCGCAACAGCGGCGGATGCATTTTTTGCAAATTAGTCCTATATGCTCAACAATTAAATAAGAAACCTCTGGAGTTAACCGTTTGTTAACGTGCCCCATTCCATAACTTAAGTATCAATTTCTACAAAAAAGTAGCCATGTTAATTTTGTGGTTTTTCGTATTTAATGCTCTTTATGCATCTCTACCTGATCCACTACTAGACTACCAAAAACATCTCAGTAGAATGTCACATTCTTCCGAAGCACCTTACCGCCCTAGCTTTTTGGCTACTGCGCGAAATCAAGAAAATGGAATCAGCTCGCAAGATTATAGCTTCTTAAAAGGCACTTCTGCATTTGCAGCATCTTGCGCAGAGTTAGCTCATAAAACAGGTGTATTAGGCACTGACGTAACAGTGTTGTTATTGGAAAATTCTGGCATTAACCATGTAGACATCAAAAAAATTGTTGAAGCAGGTTCGCCTGAAAAACCAACAGAAGAATCATATTGTCTTGATCATGGCTCCGCCATGGCAGGCTTAATTCATGCCATAGCACCTCATGCAAGTATTCGAGTACGCCCGACTAGCGAAGTAGATTCGGCGTTAACCTCTATAAATATTATTAATGCTTCATTTAGCAGTGGAATCGTAGGGGGGTTTCAACAAACATTCCCAAATATAGCAGCTGCAAATAATGTTCTTATTATGCAATCAGCAGGTAACTATCAGCAAAACCTCTCAACAGATAATTACACACAAAATGCCGATACATTACTACCTTTTACTATTTTTGCAGGCAGTTTAAAACAGGACTACAAAGAAGCCTCTTATTCAGGATTTCCAGGGAATAACATAAAATTCCAACAAAGCTTCTTGTGGGTTGTTAGCGACTATGTACTAACTGCCACTGGCACAGTTGAATATTCCCCAACATCTGGCACTTCAAATGCTACAGCAATCTTATCAGGAGCTGCTGCACTAATAGCATCAACACACCCCGCCCTTAGTGCAAAAGATGTAAGAGAAATTTTACTAGAATCAGCCGATCGCGATATTTTTCAAGAATATGGATCTGGCTATAGAGCACTGCATATTCCAGACAATTCTATTGCGTATTTTCGTCAACAATACCAAGCAAAGAAAGGAGAAGATTCACTTTCCACTATGCAACATGAGCATGTTCCGATAATTGCTTACAATGCTCACCTTTGGGGCAAAGGCATCTTAAATATTAGGAATGCTTTATTGTATGCGCACTTTAAAATACTACACCCAGAAATGTCAAAAAATGAGCTGCGCGAAAACCTACTAAGGATTATAAATATCAATCAACAAATACAAGCTAAAAAAATTCAAAAAGTTTTTAAAAATCGAAAAAAATTAACTGCAGAAACAATACTGTCTCGCCCGACTCTTACTGTTAATTTAGCTCTCCCTGGTAGAGATTTTCCAGAAACCCAATCATTAAGCGATGAGGGAAATCTAAAAAGAAAGTTCCGGGAACAATTTATTCCAGAATTAACCAACGCCCAAAGATTAAAAGAACTAGGAATACAACTACCTGAATATACATTAAGGTCACTAAGAGTTAGAAAAAATTCCGCATCTACGCCCATTTCTCTTTATGAATGGAAACCTTGTAAAACACCCAAAAATGCTTATGGCAGATTAACTGCATTTATTCAGGCTAACAAATACACACTAGATAGTGCATTTCATGATTTATGCCTTAATGAATTTTATATTTGGCATACCCCATATCATTTCGCTGAAAGTATTATTGATACATTTGGAGAGCTGTTATACACCCCATTTGAGGTGAACCGAGTTATCCGTTTATACAGAGATTGGACAGAATCTCATGAACAGTACGTCACAAAACATAGCCACGAACCTGTCACAATTATTGGACTCATTCACGATAGCATTAGAAATAAAGACAGCGTCAACAAACCAGCTGTCACTCAAATAGCAATGCACTTATTTAAAAAAATCCAAGAACACAGAAAAATGAATGATTTTATAAACATCCAAACATTAGCGTTATTGAAAGATACTATGCAACCTAATGACACATCCGTTTTGTCTTTTGTTGTCCAAAACAAGTTATTACGACAAACTTTCAGAGCATATGAAGTGAAATATGATGAAGAAACAGACATGCATAGCTTAGAAGCAAAAGAATTATTAGGAAAAGATTTGTTTAGCATAGATACTTTAGAACGCTTTCTAAATGCACAACATTACGTCTGGTAAAAAATGTCACAGACCATGTTTGCCATAAGGTAAAATTGAACTCTTGCTTTTTTAAAAATTAGGATTACGATTTGGGTCAGGTATCTGATTGAGGTTGGGTAATGTTTTCGAAGTCCCCATTTAAATTAAGTCTTATCTTCTTATGTATTTTCTTGTCTTTCTTTAATGGCGCGAGGATTTTTTATTCGCACTCATTTTCAAAGCCTTTTATTTCTGTCGACCACGAAGTGTTAAATTTTTTAGAAATCAACACTAAGTTTTCATTTTTTATGCGAATTATCGGTGGATATTTCTTAGGCAAACTTGCTGACAAAATTGGCTTTTTCAAAACAATGAAACTAATCGGTTTGGGGTTCGTTATCGCTAGTTTTTTACTGGCATTTTTTGACCCCTTGCATATTTTTGAAAGCGAAATTCTGTTGTGCCTGGTACATGGATTAATGACTTTTTTGAGGTGGAGTTGTTTTATTCTGCCAGTAATTTATATTTTTCAGCACAATCAAAAAATCAAGCGATTCAGCCATAGCGCTATTGCTTGGACATCAGTTATTTTTGCTATGTTTTTCGCTAATTTATGCACGACAATATTTCCAAATACAGATCAGCTTACTTGGTGCATAATATACGGATTAGTTGGCTTAATCACCAATGCCATCTACAGTTATGTAGAAATTCTGCCAAGACCAAAACTCCAAAAAACCGAAGTAGATCCTATTTCAAAACAAGCATTTTTACTAGCTTTTCTTCTGTCCGGTTTATGCGCTGTTTGCATTTCGTACCAATATTCTTTTATTGAGTATTACCTTAAAAACGTGATGATTATTAATACCGCAGGACAACAATTAATTTATTCTCCATTTTGGATAACGCTTGCGCTTACACTTATACCAGCAGCGAACATTACCAGAAAATTAGAAACGACAAAAATCCTTCAAAAGTCATTGCTAGGAATACTATTTTCGGTTGGTTTGTTTTATCTTATTCCTTTATTTGATCACACAATTTTAGTGATACATCAGATAATATATGCAATCTCATTCGGCTTATTTTTACCTCCGGCTCTCAGATTTATCTACCGACTTTTGCATGGATATAATTTCTACTTCCCCATGAGCTTTACGTTTAGTTTAGGATTTTCCAGCTTCATTCTAATATCAAATCAATTAGCAAAATTAAACTTATTTCCCGCACCGTTAAGTAGGTGCATTTTTAATCACTTTATTAATGTTAGCTTGCCTTTTGATAAATCACACTTATGGCTTGTCTCAGAAAAATACTGAACTAAGAAAGCGTATTGCCCACACATACAAGTAATTTTATTAAAAATTTCAGGGGTTGTGCTTTTTTAAGTTTGAGCGTATAAATTTCCTCAAATCTTGTTTATTTTCAGTGATGATCATGGTTTCTAAAGACACAACAAAATTAGCACTTATTTTTATCTGCATTGCACTTCATTGCTTTAATGGTGTGGGAATTTTTCATTCTCACCCTCTTTCAGAAAAATTAATCACTTTCAGTGAAGGTGATATAGATTTCATAGCCTTAAGAAATAAACTGTCTTTTTTAATGCGCATTGCTGGTGGGTATGCCTTGGGACACTTAGCAGATAAATTTGGTTTTTTTAAAACCATGAAAATTATTTGCTTAATCAATATTGCTACCAGCTTAATTCTTTTCATCTTTGAATCGTCAAGTATTTTTGAAAATGCAATTCTTATATGCCTAGCTCATGGATTACTCACATTCATGAGATGGAGCTCTTTGATTATACCCGTTACCTATATCTTTCAACATTACAAACAAGAAAAAGCCTATAAATACAGCGCTATCGTATTGAGTACTCTTGTTTTTGGAATACTGGTAAACAATATGTTTTCTATCGTTTACAAAAGTACGGATCACTTCAATGTGTTTTTAATATATGTCTCAAGTGGGCTTCTGGGCTATATAATTTACAGTCATCTAGGAAATACACAAAAAATTAAAATAAAAAATACTCGAGAAACTCAAATTTCAAAAGCTGCAATATCTCTGGCTTTTTTACTTTCTGGTGTATGTGGTGTTTGCTTGTCATACCAATTCTATTTTGTTGAAAACTACTTTAATACGGTAATGATTGTTGAAACTGCAGGTAGAAATATTGTCTATTCCCCTTTTTGGATCACGCTTTTTCTTACACTATTTCCAATAGCAAAAAAAAACTAAAGATTTCGATTTTGTGAAAGTTCTTGGAATATCATTATGTGGAATATTCACTTCTGTAGGATTATTTTATATTGTTCCCGCACAGCAAACCTATTCTTTTTATTCATCAGGTAATATACGCTGTTTCGTTTGCGTTATTTCTGGCACCAGCGCTTAGGTTTATCTATCAGCTTTTACAAGGCAGTCACTCCTATTTCCGAATGAATTTTATTTTTGGGGCTGGAGTTTCAACTTTTATTAAGATTTCTAGCCTTCTAACAAAATCAAAGCTGCTTCCTACACCTTTTTTAGGGTTGGTGTTAATTACTACGCTGATGGCGTCATGCCTTGGGATAATTTCATATTTTAAATTTTCGAAGGAAAATGAAGAATATAAATCCTAATTGAGATAATAGAAAAGAGTCGAATCTCTCTTCTTCTGCGTCATTCAGAGCACTGAAAGGGCGTAGGGATCCAGTGAGTAATTTCCGAAAACTAGTCCCTTATAACCTTTTCATCGCGCCATTCACCAGGGTGCAAATCACCCAAGTCATAAGGGCCATAGCTAGTACGAATCAAACGATTCACACTTAAGTCAAAATAGTCCATAATTCGGCGAATTTCGCGGTTTTTACCTTCAGTTAATGTCACTTGAAGCCAAGCATTTTGCCCTTTTTGCGCAAAATCTTTTTCTGGCTCAACAAGCACTTCTCGGTAGGTAACTCCATCAATAGTCATGCCTTGTTGTAATGCATCAATATCTAAGTTGGTTATATCACCAAACACACGCACGCGATAAACACGCTTCCATTCGGTTTGGGGCGATTCAGCAAACCGTGAAAACTCACCGTTATTGGTAAGCAATAAAAGCCCTTCGGAATTTAAGTCGAGACGACCCACTGAAATAACCCGTTCATCTAGCCCCTGCTCTTTCAGGTATTCAAAAACCGTTTCGCGGCCTTGCTCATCACGATGGGTGGTCACCAAACCAGCTGGCTTGTAAAAAGCCCAGACTTTAACATCATCTACAGTCTGAATAGGTTTTCCATCAACAGTGATAACTTCACTACCATCAACAAGTGGAGCCGGCTGCTTAGCAACCGTACCATCAACGCTAACGCGCCCCTGGTCAATATAGCGATCAGCGTCTCGGCGTGAACAAACTCCACAAAGGGAAATGTATTTATTTAAGCGTATTTTTTCTAACATGCGTTTACGAACTTTTCTAAAATGATTTTATCTAATGGTCCTAAAAGGTATTCCGGGTGCCACTGCACACCCAAACAAAACGGATGATTGGAATCTTCAATTCCTTCAATAACCCCGTCTTCGGCAATAGCATTAACGGTTAAACCTTTTCCTAATTGATGTATTCCTTGGTGATGAGACGAATTAATTTGTGTTTTATCATGGCCAAACCATTCATGAAGCTTTGTGCCCTGCACAATTTCAACCCCATGGGCAGCCTCAGTTGGAGGCACGGTATTGGTGTGCTTAATGTCAGCACTATATTGGCTTGCAAGGTCTTGGTACAACGTACCACCATACAAAATATTAATAAGCTGATGCCCACCACAAATCCCTAAGATTGGTTTTTGAGATGGTAAAAATGCTTCTAGCAGCTCTTTTTCAAATTGGCTGCGCATACTTTTGCGCTTTAACGTAGGGTGAAAATCGTTTTGCCCATATAATTCAGGGTCATGGTCAAAGTGCCCACCAGCAATAATTAATCCGTCAAATTGACTAACATAATCTGGTATTAAACTATGCTCGTACCCAATAAAACAAGCAATTGCACCCACTTTGGCTAAAGAATCATGATACTTATGACGGGTAGCATACCATGGGTAGTTTGAATACCAGCTGGCCTGGGGCTCTAGCTTTGAATCTAGGTAGTCAAGCGGTATGGCAATAAGTGGCAGCGTCATAAAATTCCTGTGGTTGTATTCAGTTTATAACAGAAGATTAGCTTTGGTACTATCATGAATTCATTCAAAGCAATCGGCAATGAAACCATCTAGAATGGGATAGATGTCGCTAAGCGGAGGAGCAAAGTTGTGTGCCCCTATCACAAACACCTGTGGAGTTGCCCCGCTAACGTTATAACCACACAAGCAATTAATGCCAGACATCGTGCCAGTTTTGGCCTTAATTCCTTTTGGTAAAGTGGTGCGGTTTTTAAGGGTGGTGTTTGCTTCACCAGTGCAAGCTAGGGCTGTAACAAATTCTTTAACCGCATATGCCTTTTGTAAAAGCTTAAACAGTTGACGCGACTGAATACGGTTGTAACGAGACAACCCAGAACCATCAACAAACAAAGCCTTGTCCATGTCTACATTGAAATGGGTTTTGATTAGGGCTTTAAAGACGGAGTCGCCTTCTTCCCATTTTAGTATTGGCGTAGGGTTATCTCTGGTAATAATTTTTAAGTACAAAGCATCGAACACAAAGTTGTCTGATATTTTCAATGCCGGTGGAATAATTGCACCCAATGGTTCTGACTGATGGCTTGCAATTACTTGCGTACCGCCCAAATGGGACTCTTTCACAATCACCACCTTGGCAGGCAACTTCATCCGTTTCAAAATATTTTTGAACTTGTTTGCAATGTAACCATCAAGGTTTTCCGGCGACATTTTCAGCTTTAAAGGCTCATCAGTTATACTAACAGTACCGCTAACTTTTATGCGTTCCTTATTCCATGACAACTTGATTGCTGACTTTTCAGCCGTTACGACCTGGTTATCAATTTGATAGCCCCCATCATTTTCAATGGTGGCAGGTTGAGTAAATATACCCGGTGTAACCGTTACAGTAATTAAATTCCCATCAATATTGACTGCCGCAACTGGCCTGGCATAACTTGTTGCCATGTCATCGATAATAATGTTCCGTGAGTAAGGCGGCGTTTGAAAGGCAGAGCCATCAACAATAATTTTCCCGTTGAAATACTTGCGCGGCAAAGCGGTCAGCATTTCTAAAAGGTCTTCAGAACTTAAAGTCGGGTCGCCGGAAAAGGTTACAACAGCATGCCCCGCTTTGGTTATAGATAATTTAGTTTCATAAACATAATCACCGCCCAAAGCCTTATAAGCCATTACTGCCGTTACGGTTTTTTGGCAACTTGCTGGTGTAATGTAAACATCTGCATTGTGTTCTTGTGAAGCATTTTCCGCCTCAACATCACCCACAATATAGGCATAAAACACGGGCTTTTGGTCGATAAGCTTTTGGTGTGCAGATGTACACCCATCTAAAAATAGCAAACAACAAATGTAGAAAAAGGTTTTAAGCATTGAAATAAGAAATCACAGGTATGGTTTTAACAGTACAAAATTTCGGATAGTTAGTCACCTAACGCCAGCAGTTCAGTTGATGGTGTGTCAGATGCAATCATACGACTAATAAATGCAACTGCAGTTTCTTTCACGTAACCTTTGTTCTGAATTGTACGTAGTATTTTTCTAGCAAAAGAAAATATAACGCTTGGCCCACTTGATGATTCTCTATATAGTTTTAGTTTTTCTAATAATGCAGTTTGCAGCTCGTCGTGCCCTTTTAACCTACGCGTAAGACATAAGGTGCGAAGCAATTTCAAAACGCATGTGTTCATTTTGAATAGGTGTAAGAACATCGGAAATATTAAAACATGTAATTGCAGCATTTCCCCATTTTTCATGAACTGGCACATCACCTTCTAAGTAACCATCGTTTATTTGATTAAATGCAGCCCGTGTAAAAAAAGTCGGCAGAGACTGAAGTTCGGCTTCAATTACAGATAAATATTGTGGGCACCCTGCCTTCAATGAAGGAATAAACGACGTAATAACAGATGGTGAATCTGGCGCCAAATTCCAGAAAAAAATATGCTGAATTGGCACAAATGGATAAACTAAAGTACACACATTCGTTGCTTGAATACATGCACGAATATGAGCTGGCTCAGATATTTTTAATAATTCTCGTAACCGTGCAGATGCTTCAAAATTAAATCCATCAGTGGAAACAACAAGTTTTCGAGGAATTTCCACCTCTTCTTCAGCTACTGCCGCTGCATAAATTTTTGAAAAAAAAGGAAACAAAAGTGCAACCAAAACATATTTTAACATACAATGCACCGCAATAAAGATATTTAATTATACCATATTTTATTAACATAAAGATAATTTAGGCAGCCAGGCAAAGGTTTAATTTTATGTTAAGTAAAAAGCTGTGATAATAAACTCAGGAGAATTATTTCAAGCACTTTGATGAAAATGCATTTGCTTATTCTTTGCACGCTAGCTGCAAGCTTGTTAGGCCAAAAATCCTTACGGGCAAGTGAAGCACTTAAAAGTGATATTCAAGAATTGCCCTCCCCCACACGCATATCATCTTTCATGACGCAACAGATAGTGGCCGATCGACTTTCTCAAGGCTTGTGTTATCAAAAAAAGTTACGAATAAAAATTGCACTAGCTCCAGCGTCTCAAGAATATTTAACTGAAGAATTTATAACAGTGGTCCAAAACCTTACACAGAAAATGGATATTTTTGAAAAATGCTATGTTATTCGCGCTGTGATGAAAATTCCTGTGCCGCAATTAGTAATACTTAAAGACATTTTGACTGTCGAACATACAGAACAGCTTCAAGATTTGCCAAATCCTGAGCGTGTTTCCTTCATTAAAAAACTGAATAAAATAGAACCTAACCAATGGCGAAATGAAATTGCCACCGTAATTGAGAAACATCATAAATAAGCTCAGTCTTTATAAAGTAACCATTTTCATGTAGAATTCTAAAATCAGGTATAAAATTTAGTTCTCATGCGCATATCACGAAAAGTTCAAAAAATTCTAAGTTTCTACGAAGCAGATACTCCAGGCACCAAAGCAAATTTGGCAAGAATTCTAATGAACGGCAAAGTGGGTGGCACGGGAAAGCTTTTAGTTTTAGCAGTTGATCAAGGGTTTGAACATGGACCAGACCGATCATTTTCAGCTAACCCTGCTGGCTATGATCCGCACTACATGTACAAATTAGCAATTAATGCTGGCATGTCTGCTTATGCAGGGCCATTGGGTTGGC
>DYSP01000023.1 GCA_020718185.1 Candidatus Odyssella sp.
CGCGATGACGCGGATTTTCTGATCTTTCATGACTTCTTACGTCGAGTTCACGTTATATTTAGATTAACCTAAATATAGTTATCATTTTCCCTTGAATCCTTTGTTTTTCCTGCCTATATAACAAATAAAAATAATAATAGGTTTTAGACAGTGAAAATCCAAATACTTACTCTTATACTATTGCTTTCTCAGTTTTGCTTTGCTGCAGATGATATAGCCTTGCCCAGCTATGAAACGTATACAAAACTCAAGCAATCTTTTAAACATTTTAATAAAATACGCAGTAGTAACAGTAAAGGGTTTGAAAAAACAAAAATAGCTGAATCAACTATTGGGCTACCCCAAGAGTATTTAGATGAATTAAAAACCTTTAATTGGACGGGTGAGTTTTCAGATCGAAAAACCACTGAATTTCTTTTACAAAAAACAATTAACCCCAAACTTAGCGTTTTAAATGACAATGATATGCAAACATTAGAAGGTGGCTTTGTGAGTGGTGATATTTATAAAGTTAAAGCAACCGACCAGAGCGGGGAAGAACACCATTATTTCATCAAATATTTGCGAACTAAGACCATTTTAGTTTCTAAAGGCCGCTGTATTGGTGAGCAAGCAAATTTAGGGTTTCTTGGAAAAAATAAAAAAACAACTGAGATTGATACTTATTTAAAAATTACTTTACCCGAGGTTATATGCAAATACAAATATCAGGGTGAGAAAAAGGTTTGTATGATTTTGCCAGCCGCCGCGGGGCAAAGTTTTAGTGACATCGTCAAATCCAATGATTCCAACTTGATTAATGCTGCATTTATGGCTTTAGGAACAGCGCTTGGCAAAATGCACACACAGCATCGGCATTTTAAACCTGATTCTCACACCTCAGATACATCACCTCGCACTGCCACAGATTTTCTCAATACATTTGTCTTATCGCACGGCGATCTTCACGGTCAAAATGTTTTTTATGATCCATTAACTGAGATGATTTTCTTTATTGATGTGGAAACCATGGCCAATAGTTTTGATAAAGATGGGCTTCCTAGCAGTCCTATTTGTTATGACATGCTATATATGTTATTGATGTCGCCTAGAAAATTTGGTGCTTATATGCCAGTTAATCAATGGCGACCGTTTAAAGAATTTTTAGATACTTATATACAGTCTTATGCAATAGAAGAGCGCATTGGTATTTATGACTACCTTATTGACTGTTTTAACCAAGCCGCCTCAATAAAATTTGTGGATATCTTTAAACTTTTTAAATGGAAAAAGGGAATTTCAGACTCAGAAACTGTTGATGGAGCCGAAGCTCTTGCTGGATATGTTAAGAGTCTTAAGCGAGGACTAGACAAAAAACCATTTGTGCCCTCTACTTATAAATCTCGCAGCCCAAGTCTTAGTCATAGAACACCTATTTCAGGAACAGCGACAGATGCTATTGAAGGTTACTACAAGCAGCTTGGAAAATCTAGCTCTAGCTCTAGCTCTAGTTCTAGCATAGATTTGGTCGAAGAATCCTCATCACCTAGTGTTTCTGTTTTAAGAAAAAAACTTGCACAAAGCGGTGTATTAAATGACATGCACACAAAGCGTGGAGAATAAAAAGTAAAAATAATAAAATCTTAACTTTTTTGAAGGAAATTCTATCTATTCTTATAGGCAGATAGAGCATAGGAAAAAGATGGAGATTTGCCATGACAAAAATCATAAAGGGTGACACAAAAACTGAAAAGAGTGGCATGCAAGCTGAAAAGAGCGATAAAAAAGCAGCACATCCGAACGTAACTGTTCATGAAGAAGTAAAATTGCATGAAAGCTTTTTAGCAAAGCCGATTTATCTGCGAACAAAAAAAGATCGGTATGAGGCAGGGAAAAAGATGCGCCTTGCTTGCCCTGTAGAATCTCATGCAGAATTAGAAGTTCATAACCGTTCTAATCCCGTTGATATATTAGTTAAAAGTGGCGCAGGCCGTATCCAAGAATTACTACCCATTCGCTATGGCCGTATGAGTGTTTCGCCTTTTACCTTTTACCGAGGTGCGGCAGCGATTATGGCATCCGATCTTTCCCGTACACCAACCACAGGATATTATGTACAAGCATGTGGAGATTGTCATTTGGCAAACTTTGGTGCCTTTGCCACTGCTGAACATCGTATTATCTTTGATATTAATGACTTTGATGAAACTTATCCTGCGCCTTGGGAATGGGATGTCAAACGATTAGCCGCAAGTTTTGTCATTGCATGCCAAAACAATGAATTTTCAACAGATGACACTTATTTTGTTGCTAAGCATTTAGTCCGCAGTTATGCCGAGCGTATGCACGACCTTGCAGAAATGACTGCTCTAGATGCATGGGCATATATAGATGATTTCCAGGAACTTATCAAAGGATTTAAAGATAAGAAACTAGAAAAAGTCTCTGAAAAGCAAATGGCCAAAGCCAAAAAAGTGGATGGTCTTCATGAATTAATGAAATTAGCGCACGTTGTTCGTGAAAAACCGGAAATTACTGATTTTCCGCCGTTGATTTTTCACACTGAAGAACAAACACACCCTGGATTTCTTGAAAGAGCTCATAAAACCGTTAAAAGATATCAAGATACATTGCCTATTGAACGCCGTATTCTTTTAGATAAATATGAAGTGTCCGACGTTGCAATGAAAGTTGTGGGTGTTGGTAGTGTTGGCACATTTTGTGCGATTTCACTATTGTTTGCAGGTGATGGTGACCCATTATTTTTGCAAATTAAAGAAGCACAAAAATCAGTTCTTGAACCATATGTTACACACCGCAAATTTGTAAGTGAAGGTGAACGAGTCGTTTACGGTCAACGCATTATGCAAGCTGCAGGGGACATTTTCTTAGGCCACCTGATTGGTGATGATGGTAAAAAGCATTATTATATCAGAAAATTACATGACGTGAAAATCAAACCTGTTATTGAAGAGTTTAATTTCAACGATATGTTAGACTTTGCTCGCTATTGTGGTTGGACACTTGCCAGAGCCCATGGCCGTTCAGCTGATCCAGCAGTTATTGCCGGATATATTGGAAAAGGTAAGAAGTTTGCTAAAGCAATTGCTGACTTTTCCTTTGCCTATGCCGCATTAAACCTGCAAGATCACCAAGCGCTGTTAAATGCGATTAAGGCAAAAACAGTTCCTGCAAGACTTGATGTTGAATAATACGAATATTTAATTACCTTAAGATGATCATCCTCGGTATTAAACTCGAGGATGATTTTTTATTAATGCCTATGCCTATGATGATGACCCGTATGAGGGCGTTTGTGAGGATGATTCCGGTGTACTTGCTTTGATGGGGTGATTGCTCGCTGATGATTTATTATGGTGAAGATGTCGTGCGTGATGTACAGGTTTGCGAAGTTGTTGTTGAATACGTGGAGGAGCTCTTCGAGGATTCTGACGTACCGATGTAGGTTTGCGAAGTTGTTGTTGAATACGTTGAGGGGCTCTTCGAAGATCCTGACGCACTCTTGTTCCATGAAGTCGTTGTTGAATGCGTTGTTGATGAAAACCCTGGCCGTGGTGATGTCGTATATGAAGACGATGTTGCAGTACACGCTGACATTGATGGCGCTGTTGAGATGGTTTTCTTAAAGGGCTTGTTTCTTTTTTATGAAGATTTAGGGGAACTGTAGGTTTTTCAGCGTGTCGGTCTCTTTTAAAATGAGGATGCTGATGACGCATGAACCTTCCTCTGTGATGTCTATTATTTTCTCTTAATGTATTATCGGCAGAAAAAGCAACGGTACTTCCCGCTAAAAGGCTCATTAATATAAAAAAAGTTTTTTTCATCACATGCTCCATGCCTACAGGCAAATATATCCCTTGCTTAAAATATGGGCAGTAATTTTTTATTATCAATAGATTAACAAAAAAATTTTAAGATAATGTGCAAGGTGATGACGGAGTAGTCTTTTTTCTATTTTGAAAAGCCTGCACAATAACGTCAAGAATAATGCAAGCACTGCAGACAAAAAGCCCAGCAAAGATTGTATCGCTTAAAAAATGTGCGCCTACACAAATCCGTAAAAAAGCCATGCAACATCCTAACAAAAGACTAGTAATGATCCAGAATTGGCGATGTTGAGGAAAAACTGTATAACCAATACAAATTAAGCCAAACCATACAGATGTATGACCCGATACAAATGAATGAAAATTTCCCTTGGGCAGACTTTGAAATACCTCAAGGAAGGGTTGAGTTCCACCAAACAGAATTATTTGTTCTGGTCGTGGTCGCAACCAAATTTCTTTGACACCGTATTCAATCAGGATAATAGCGCAAAAAGCATAAAAAACAATGTACAGAAAAGCTTGTTTAACACTAAACGGTGGGGGGGAGCGTGTTAATATCATAGCAAATGGCCATAAAGTAAGAGGAACCATCAACCAATGCCCAAAATTATTAAGATGTTTGATGAGAGACATATTTTTAAGAGGAAAAATGCCCAGAGTTTGATCAAAAAAATGTGAGCTAACAAGAATATCAAGTGCGGGAAATAATGTAAAAAGTGTACTAAAAAACAACCACAAAATGATTAAAATCCATATATCTTTTCGGCAAAGTAGCATTTTCAACTCTTTCTATAAAATTAATGCAAATCTTTTTTCAAACTCATGATGAAATTAATCACATCCGCCACAGCTTTATAATGTTGAGGCGGAATTTCTTGTGACACATCAACCCCTTTATACAAAGTGCGTGCTAAAGGCGGATTTTCGACAATCGGTATTTGATTGCTGCGACCAATTTCTCGAATACGCAGCGCCATCAAATCCAGCCCTTTAGCAACAAGAATAGGGGCATCCATCGTTTCATGATCATATTTTAGGGCAATGGCATAGTGGGTAGGGTTGGTAATAATAACAGTAGCGTTGGGAACTTCGTTCATAATATTGCGCCGGATCAACTGTTGTCCTAATTGACGTTGGCGTTGCTTGATAAGCGGGTCTCCTTCGTTTTCTTTATGTTCTTTTTTAACTTCTTCTTTGGTCATTTTAAGATTTTTAAGAAAGGCATACTTTTGATACAAATAGTCCAAAATAGCAATTAATGTTAAAAGGCAAATAATGATGAGCAAAGATCGCAAAGCTAACCGCTGAACGGTAGGTAAAAAAAGATCTGGCGACATGTCCGACCATCCGGGCAGGTATGTAGCTTGGGAATTTAAGAAAGTAAAGACACATCCTGCAATGATTAATAGCTTTGCTAAATTTTTGATGAAATCAACAAGGGCATTTTTTGAAATAATCCGCTTAAATCCGGCAAATGGTGAGATTCTTTCAAATTTTGGTAGTAAAGCATCAAGTTGAATTGCCAATTTTGTTTGTAAAAATCCTGCACCAATAGCCGCTAACATAAGAATCACGGCAAGAGGGATAAAGCAAATAATAATTTTTAAAAAAATTGAGCCCATCAGCGTTCGTGATGTATCACTATCCACAATTAATTGGTGTGGCGAAATAATAAATAGGGTCAGGTATTCTTGAATCAAATGAAATCCAAAGGGCATAAAGATTAAAATTGTTAATGCAAGTGCCGTAAGTGCAAACCAATGAGTAACTTCTTTAGAAAGAGCGACCTGGCCTTTTTTAAACGCTTCTTGAATGCGATGGGGGGGTTGCTTCTTCGGTTTTTTGGTCTTGTTCTTTCTTATCTTCAGACATCTTATGTACTTCTTAAGTATAAATTTTGATAAAGATTAAAGAAATCTTGCATAAATAAAGAAAGCATGGTTGTGACGCAAATCATCACCACCATCAAGCCTAGTAATACTTGCGCTGGCATCATCATAAAAAATACCTGAATTTGGGGAACTAGGCGCCCTAACAAGCCCATCGCAAAGTTACCAATAATCCCAGCAATAAGGAAAGGTGTGGCCAATTTGACGCCCAGATTAAAACTATGGCCAACGACATGGACGATCATATCTTTAAAATCCGCAAAGGGAAAACCACCGGTCGGGGGAAAGGCATCATAGGATTTGATGAAAACTTCAATAATTTGATAGTGCATATTCGTTACAAAAATAAGGGCGGTTGCCCCCATTAATAAGTAAGGTGAAAAAGCAGAATCTTGAGAGCCAGAACTCGGGTTAAAAATCATAGCGCTGGAAAGAGAGGTTTGATATGCAATCAATGATGCTGTGACTTGCAAGGCGCTGAGAATAATGCGGCCAATAACCCCAAGGGCAAAGCCAATCAGAATTTCTCGAACCATAAAAACCAATGTTTCAACCCCCATGAGAGGGGTGTGAGGTAGGGCGTCCGCTATAACGGGTGTAATTGCCAGGCTTAGGACAACAGCTGTAAGAAGGCGGATACGCATAGGAACATAGACTTCACCAAAGCCTGGAAGCATCATCATTACGCCACCAAGGCGCGTGAAAACAAAAAAATAACCTAGCAATTCTTCAAGATTAAACGTATGGATCATTCATCTAATCCGCGTGGATAATATGACTATAAAGTTCCTCGGTAAAGGTACCAAGATTGCTGCCAATATACCCAATTGACAAAGTAAGAACCGCAAACATGCCCAGTAATTTGGGAACAAAGGTCAGTGTATTTTCTTGGATTTGAGTTAATGCCTGAAAAATTGACACTAAAATACCAATAATCAAACTGGTAAGAAGCAGAGGAAGGCAAATCTTAACCGTAACCATCATCGTGTGAAGCATAAGATCGTGAACTAGTTCTGGTGTCATGCGGCAATAATCTCTTAAAACTATTGTTTCTTAACAAAAATCTTGACATAGAAGAGGATTAGAAGATAGAACTTTTATAAGGCTCTCTTTTTTTGAGAGCTTTATACTCAAACAAGCTGAAGATGCCGAAGTGTTGCCTTAAGTCTGAGGAACATAGTTTCGACTTCTTCATCTTGTTTGGGTATATTTTGTCTCTAAAGTAAAACCTTAACTTTTATGAAAGTTATAGAAAATGTTTGCAATAATTAAGACCGGCGGTAAGCAATATAAAGTGGCAGAAAATGACATTCTCCGTGTGGAGAAGTTAGATGTCCCATCCGGCACAACTGTTGAGCTGGACGTTCTTCTTGTCAATGATGGTAAGAAAGACCATATCGGAATGCCCACTGTTGTCGGTGCTAAAGTCCATGCAACTGTTGTTGAACAGATGCGTGATCGTAAAGTGATTATCTTTAAGAAAACACGTCGACATAATTATCGTCGTAAAAATGGTCACCGTCAGCATTTGACAGTTTTGAAAATCACAAAAATTGCTGCAGCGTAAGCTGTTAGTATTAGGAGTAAACTATGGCACAGAAAAAAGCCGGTGGTAGTTCCCGTAATGGTCGCGACTCAGAGAGTAAGCGCCTTGGTGTAAAAAAGTACGGTAGTGAATTTGTTTTGGCAGGAAACATTATTGTTCGCCAACGCGGAACAAAATTCCATCCTGGAAAGAATGTTGGCATTGGTAAAGATCACACATTGTTTGCTCTTACCGATGGCACAGTTAAATTCTCAACAGGTTTTAAAAGACGTTCATTTGTTACAATTGAACCACTTATCTAAGTTTAAATTCATAATGAGTATAACTAGGTAAAACTTTATTTTATTCTACTAGCGCTGCTTTCGGGCAGTGTTTTTTTTATTTTTTTGTTACTTAAGACAAGATATACTCTTCGTGATAGAAATTCGCTTTTTCATTCATGATGTGTATATAGTGATTTTACTGCAAACGCTTATTCGTCATTGCGATCAAAGCGTGGCATCTATATGTTGGGTGTGCTTTGATCGAAATGACGATGAAAATATCGCCTTAATCTTTAAACGGCGATTGGTATATAATATTTAAAATGTTTTAAAAATGGTTCGAAAGGCCATGCACATGCCTCAAAAAAATGTACTGTTAAGCGATATACTTAACAAAGCTAGTTTAAAATTGAATTATCAATTTGAAAATATAAAACTTCTAGAAATGGCTCTTGTTCATCCAAGTTTAACGAAAAAACGTCGATCGTTCGATTTTGAACGACTGGAGTTTTTAGGCGATCGAATTTTAGGGTTAGTGATTGCTGAACAATTGTTTGTTTATTTTCATCATGAAAGCGAAGGTGATTTGGCAAAACGGTTGGCTGTATTGGTGAGTCGTGATGCCTGTCTTGATGCTGCGCGTACGTTGAATTTTGAAGAGATTTATGACCAATTAGGTGCCGAAGAAGGGGCAAAAGGAACCATTCTTGCCGATGCGATGGAAGCCACCATTGGTGCTATTTATTTAGATGGTGGGCTGGAAGCTGCAAAAAATCTAATTAATACAGTTTGGTCACAAAAGATAACATCGACTAAATCACCACCCAAAGATCATAAATCCGCGCTTCAAGAATGGTCACAAAAATTGAAATTAGGTGTTCCTGAATATACTGTTGTTGAGATGAGTGGCCCAGCCCACGCGCCTCGCTTTATTGTTGAAGCGAAAATTCAAGATTATGCGACCACAGCCGAAGGAGCTTCTAAAAGAATTGCTGAACAAGAAGCCGCTAAATTATTGTTAGAAAAGGTATCTAAATGACACAAAATGAGCAAACACGGTGCGGCTTTGTTGCTGTTTTAGGCCAGCCTAATGCTGGTAAATCAACTCTTATTAACAACCTTGTTGGCCATAAAGTGTCAATTGTTTCTCATAAGGTTCAAACCACCCGCCAACGAGTGTTGGGAATAACACTTCACGAACAGGCTCAAATTATTTTTGTGGATACACCAGGCATTTTTCAAGCAAAAAAGCGACTGGAAAAGGCAATGGTTTCTGCGGCTTGGAATGCGGGAAAAGAAGCAGATCTAATTATTGTTTTGCATGATGCAAGTCATTCTTATACCAATGGTACAGAAAGTATTTTAAAGGAACTTGGGGATAAAAAAGCCATTTTGGTGTTGAACAAAGTCGATCAAATCGCTAAAGAACGCCTTTTAGAAACGATTGCCTATTTTAAAGACTTTCAAAATGTTGATGATATTTTGATGACAGCCGCGCTGACAGGAGACGGTGTTCCTGAACTGATGTCGTTTGTCGCGACTCATCTACCAGAAAGCCCATGGTTGTTTGACCCAGAACAAATTACTGATATGCCGCAACGGATGTGGGCCGCAGAAATTACCCGTGAAAAACTTTTCCAGCAACTGCACCAAGAACTTCCGTATGAAACGTATATTGAAACAGAATCGTGGGAGCGACAAAAAAATGGCGATATTCGTATTTCGCAAGTGATTTATGTTTCCCGTGATAATCAAAAATCAATTGTTTTGGGGAAGGGCGGGCAAAAAATTAAAAAAATTGGTAATGCAGCGCGCCAAGAAATTGCTTTTTATCTAAAGAAAAATGTGCATTTATTTTTGTTTGTTAAAGTGGCTAATAATTGGTCAGATAAACCAGGTGCGTATCGTTTAATGGGGCTTGATTTTAACGTCTAAAGGATTATTCCATGCAATGGACGGATGTTGGGATTATTTTAAATGCACGGTTGTATGGCGAACGGTCGCATATTCTGACTATTTTTACTGAAAATCACGGACGTTGTGTTGGGTTATATAAGTCATCGGCCAAAACAAAAGCAGCCATTCAACCGGGAAATTTAGTGCAAGCAAAATGGTCAGCTCGTCTTCCTGAACATTTGGGGATGTGGCAACTGGAGATGATCGATTCCCCATCATCACGCTTGCTGCTCGATCGCTTAAAATTAAATGCTTTGGGGGCGGCGTTATCCCTTGCTGATCAGTTGATGGCAGAACAACACGTATATCCAGAATTATACACGTCTTTATCTCATTTAATTCACCAACTTGTTCATGACAATGAATGGGGGCATTCTTATGTGGATTACGAACTCAAATTGTTAAACGAACTTGGTTTTGGACTTGATCTCAGTAAATGTGCAGCAACAGGAAAGGTGGATGATTTGATTTATCTTTCACCTAAAACTGGGCGCGCCGTTTGTCGTGAGGCTGGCCAGCCTTATGACAAAGTATTGTTTAAAATTCCTGAATTTTGGTTATATTCTGTGCCTATTAATTTTGAACAATTACATCAGGCATTGGTCATTACCAGCCATTTTTTGCAAAAAGATTTATTGGAAAAAGGCTTGCCTACTTCGCGTATTAGCCTACAATTATTGCTTCGGGAAAAGATGAATAACGCAAATTCCTCTAATCATTTTAGCTCTTGAAATTGATGATTGTGATTCTTATATATTAGGGAAATAAAAAATTTAGTCAGTCATCTGGATGTAATATGTATACGATATTTTCTGTTTTTTTGTTATTTGTCGCCATCAATAAATGTATAGCTTGTGATGATATGATCGATGATTTGCCATATCCTTTGCATATTGATCATGTGCCTACTTTTACAGAGGGTGATGATATAGATGATGATTGTGGTATGAGGGAGAGTTTTTCTGATCAACAACTACCAGAACAGTGGATGCTCATGGAAATTATGGGTGAAAACATGGATGCAATGTCCAGCTTTTCTGAAAATCAGGAAGCGAATAATGTTGATACTGAAGAAATAATTTTATCAGACCGAAAGACACCTGTGAAGCGCAAAACACGTGAAAATGATGAGGTTGAAGAAGCTATGCCTATCGCAAAACGAGCAGCATTGAGGACTAAGGAGCTGAAAAAAGACATTGAAGGGCTTAAAACAACAATCGATTTTGATTTTTCTACCCGGAAGATAGAAGATTTTTCTAAAGCAGAAAGAGAGGCGTATGTTGCACAGCTGAAAGGTAAAAGAACCTTAAAGAAATAAGGAATTTGCTGTATCGCCTTCATCAGTCTCTGTCGGGCAATCTTTTATATAAAGACCTTTATAATGCGGCACATAATTTGGGTGATGCATATGATAGATATATACAAAACAATAAAGAAGCTAGTGAAAAGGATTTTCTGGCAGCTCGACAAGCAAAAGCTTTGCAAAAAGTAAAAGATAGCGAAGAAATAGAAACATTAAAACAACAAATTGATGATCTTTTTCTTAATGAAGATGAAAGACAATTTGATTCCGGAGCAATGGAAAAGATTATTGTATTCTTGAAAAGAGAAAAAACCTTTAAAGAAATGAGCGAGGTACTAAATCACCTTTGTAAGTCTCTGCCAGACTATCTTTTAAAAAAACTTTCACATGTTGCAACCATGTTATACAATAATTATAAAAATTTTAGCAAAGACAATAGCAAAACAGAAGCAGATTTTATTGCGGCAAGAGGTTATGGAGCCTCATAAAGGATAGGCTCCATTTAATTTTTTATAAACAAGCCATGCCACCGTTGACATGGACTGTTTGACCGGTGATATACGCTGCTTCTTGGGAGGCTAAAAAAGCAATGGACGTTGCGATTTCAGTGGCTGTACCCATGCGTTTCATAGGAATAGTGCTAAGGATGCTTTCTTTAACAGAATCACCTAAGACATCAGTCATGGCAGAGGTAATAAACCCAGGAGCAACGCAGTTAACCGTAATGCCGCGAGTCGCAAGTTCCAAAGCCAATGATTTTGATAAACCAACCATGCCGGCTTTTGAGGCGACATAATTGACTTGACCAGGATTTCCAGAAAAACCAACAATCGAGGCCACGTTAATGATACGGCCATGGCGACGTTTCATCATACCTTTGGTGACAGCGCGACACAGACGAAAAGTTGAGGTCAAGTTCACGTTCAATACATCTTCCCAATCTTCATCTTTCATCCGCATGCTCAAACCATCGCGCGTAATGCCGGCGTTATTGACCAAAATGTCAATTTTTCCAAGTGCTGCTTCAACAGTAGGAACAAGTGCTTCAACACTTTGCTTGTCAGATAGATTGCAGGCAAAAACATGCACACGGTCACCAAGCTCAGTAGCTAGTTCGCTTAAAACAGATTCTTTTGTTCCTGAAATTGCAACAATTGCACCTTGTTGATGGAGTGTTTTGGCAATTTCACGTCCAATGCCGCCCGTGGCGCCTGTAATAAGTGCAACTTGATTTTCTAAAGTAAACATATGTTTTCCTATGAGTCTAATAATTGAATGAATGCGTCCAAAACAGCAACTGTTGAGATAGAAGAAGCTACAAGAGTTGGGTCAATGCGTTTCACAAGGTCAGTTAAAACTTTGCCTGAGCCAATTTCAATAGCATGGGTTACTGATAAATCTTGCAGCGTTGCCATTGATTCACGCCAACGAACACGATCCGTTACTTGCTCCGTTAATAAGGTTTTGATTTCAGGTGCTTTTGTGACCGGTTTTGTGGTGACATTGCTAATGATCGGGATCGTTGCGTTACTTATAGTTGCTTGGGCAAGAGCATCATGCATTTCCAGGGCTGCTGGCTGCATAAGTGGGCTATGAAAAGGGGCACTGACAGGTAAAAGAAGGGCGCGTTTGGCACCTTTATCTAGCGCCAAACCCATGGCGCGGTCAATCGCTGTTTTATGGCCACTGATGACTAATTGACCGGGCGAATTATCATTAGCAATTACGCAAAGATCGTCTTGTGATAATGATGCCTCTTTCGTAAGTGTTTCCACCACATCAAGATCTAACCCTAAAATAGCGGCCATTGCCCCTTTGCCAACTGGAACAGCCAATTGCATAGCTTTACCGCGCAGTTTTAATAAAGTGGCGGTTTGACTAAGTGTAAAGGCACCGCTTGCACAGTAGGCTGTGTATTCACCAAGGGAATGTCCCGCCATGTAAGTAGCCATAGATGATAGGGGACGACCAAGTTCTTGTTCAATAACCCGAACAATCGCCATGCTAACCGCCATTAACGCAGGCTGGGTATTTTCTGTGAGAGTTAGCTCAGCTATGTCTCCATCAAAGATGATTTTGCTGAGTTTTTGATTCAAGGCATTATCAACTTCATCAAAAACGGTGCGTGCGGCGGGGAAATTGTTGTAAAAATCTAGCCCCATGCCAATGGCTTGAGAGCCTTGGCCGGGAAAAGTAAAGGTAATGTTCATCAAGAGCCTCTATTATGCAATGATCTTTAAAAGCGATTAATTAATTGTATAAGATAGAGTTACAACAATTTTAACAACTTTATCAATCGTGCTGGTGTCATAAACACCATAATCTGATAAATCAGTTGAATTTTCAGCCGTGACTTGAAAGATTCCTTGCCGTGCACTGACGAGTTGACCAACGCCACTGCCACTATTTGCGGCCAATTGCTGAGCCCGTTCACGTGCGCTTTTTGTGGCATCGCCAAGGAGATCAACTTTAACTTGATTTAATTTTTCATTAGAAAAGAAAAAATCGGGTTTAGCTGATTCAAATTCAATGCCTTGGACATTAAGTTGATCAATTTTCACAGCGAGTCCTGCAATTTTATGAACATCTGCTGAGGTAACCGTAAATTTTTGACGCAAAACATAGCTTTCTGGATGGTTAGTGGGCTGACCCTTTTCATCCATTTTAAAAATTGTATCTTTTACCACTGGCGCGGCATTGATGTGATCTGCCTTAATGTCTTCACCATTAAAAAAACTGATGACATGTTGTTTGTCTGTATTGAGTTTGCCAAATGCTTCGGCAATATTTGTGCCACGAGCAACCAAATTACCAGACCATACGGCAATGTCAGAAATAATCTTTTTTTCAGAAAACCCTTTAACTTCGATTGTTTTGTCGGCATTTTTAAGTTTGACAACGGTCGTGCTTACATAAAAACAAGAGGCAAATAAACCTACGGCCAAAGCAATCCCGAGACCCAAATTTGAGGTAAAAGATTTTTCCATTTGATAGACTTCTTAAATTTGAATATTTCTTAGATAGTATACTCAGTAATATAGCTAAAGCAACCTAATTTCATCAATTTTCTGGATTGATTTTTTGCCAAGCTTTCGGCACCTCAAAATCCTTAAAGAGACTACTTATTCGCGGATTTTGAGGCTTGAAATTTCGATCAAAACTGCTTCATAAAATGTGGCATAATTAACGTCAATTTGATGTAAGAAAGGGTATTTATTTTCTTGTGATAACCACTCTTTTTTCTTTGTCAGTCTAGAGTTCCGCCTTCGTCATCCTCAGTTCCGTTGTCATCTTCACCCTCGTTGTCATCCTCGGGCTTGACCCGAGGATCTTTCTCATACTTCGATGTTTGTTTAGATTCTCGGGTCAAGCCCGAGAATGACAAAGAAGGATAAGTGATAATGACAAAGAAGAATTGAGGATAACACATTTTTTGTAATTTTTATATTAAACTCAGGTTAATTGGGTTGCTTAGCTATAATCAAAAAACAAGTTTTTTGCCCTTTAGTCTGTAGGAAATGAATCGGCGGTGTAATGGGAAAGAAAATGGTGCGATCGGCGGGATTCGAACCCACGGCCTACGGATTAGGAATCCGTCGCTCTATCCTGCTGAGCTACGACCGCATAAATGAGTATGTGACCGATACTAATTATAAATGTGATGAAAGTCTAATCTTTTTCTCAAAAATTCAAAAGAAGCATATTTTTTGTTGTTAGTTGAATATTAACTAATAAAGCGTAAATTTTAAGATAGATATCAGATTAAATTTGGAGGCTAGGTCATGAAATCTATCGTTTCAACTCTCATTCTGTCAACTTTTTTGGTGACTCAAGTCTCAGCAGATGCAAAGAGCAAAGAGGTTAACGAACTTGGTTATCCATGGAGCGCACCCGCCGATACCTGGGATAGTGGTGACTTATCCAATGAGGCACTGTTAAGCACTGAAAATGCTAAAGAAGTATTAAAACATGTAAAAATTACGGCAAAAGATGAATCTGCCATCAAGGAATTTCTCAATAATCCAAAGATGTATGAATATATATTACGTGAAACAAAGACTTGGGATAACCTTTCAAATCCCGTCATTCAAGCCTATGTAACGGTCGTTTCCATTCTAAACGAAGAAACTGGGGAATATTTTAAGGCTGTTTTTGTGCCAGATTCTGCTAAGGCATTAGAAATTCTTTCTTTGCAAAAAGAGTTATTGCCAGAAGAAGCCGAAATCATTTATTTAAAAAATCCAAAAATGGAAACAGGAGTGATTCTCACACAAGATCAAAAAGCAGAAATGGTAAAATATGTTGAGGATAATTTTAAGATTTCCCCAAAAAATGTTGATGAATATATCCGTACCATGGGAGATTTTGATTTAGATTAAGTTTTTCTGATAGATTCGCGTCATTTTTTAGGGAGCTGAAAAATGATAACATTAAAGACTCTTTTAGATGGATATCGCCTGACAACGGTGGAGATTGTTTATCATCTCCCCGATCATCCTAAATTATTACAAAGTTTTATTTGGCAAGACTATGATCTGCCGCCTGATTTTCCCCGATTACTGCATTTTCTTGAATTCTGGAGCCGGTCTTTAGATGGTAAACTACATTCTGTGAAATTAGAAAGCGCCGATTCATTTATCTTTTCTTCTTTTCAGGGAGCCTCCTTTCACGAAAAATTATTATAATTCACGATAACAGTAAGGTTGCGATGGCAACTTTTATAAGTTGACTGAATTATTGATTTGATTTATTTAATTAAATCTACGCTAGACAAGTCTGCGTTATTCAAGCTTCTGAATTTTTCAGAGGCTTTTTTTATGTCCTTATACTCATTCGTTATTATTCTTGGGCTTGATCTGAGAATCTACGTCTTTTTTTGAGGGGATCCTCGGGTCAAGCCCGAGGATGACAGTTAGGGGCAGGATGACAAGGACAGGAGTGACAGTAGTAAAGGGGAGTTTGAGAAGTGACATAGACGGAGTGAATAATTACCTTTTATTGTCATTATCAATTATTTTTTGTTGTCATTCTCGGGTTTGACCCGAGAATCATGTAAGACTTTGATTAGATCCTCGGCTCAAGCCCGAGGATGACAGTTAGAGGGTAGGATGACAGTTAGGGGCAGGATGACGTTAGAGGGCAGGATGATTGTTAGAGGCACAAGTTTGGTCGTTTGAGATGGAATCAATATATATAAACAGGATGTTAATCAATGAAACGCTTTTGGAATATGGTAACAAAAGGATTAAGTCGCCCCCAACCACCACGGACGACGAGTCCTTATGTGACTTATAACTTGTTGGGAAAACCTCAATGGACACCACGAGATTATCAACAATTGGCAGACGAAGGATATCAAAAAAATGTCATTGTTTATCGTTGTGTCAACCTTATTACACGAGGATTGAGCAGTATTCCTTGGCTGTTATATGATCAAGATGTCGAAATTGATCATCACCCTTTGTTGGACTTGCTGAATACACCTAATCCTCGTCAAGCAGGGTCGGCCTTTATGGAATGTTTGGTTGGCCATTTGCTTCTTTCCGGAAATGCTTATATCCAGGCGGTTTTTGATGGTCATAACATTCCTTGTGAATTATATGCTCTACGACCAGATCGCATGAATGTTGTGGCGGGAGAAGAGGGCGTTCCTATTGCCTATGAATATGCAGTAAATAGTACAAAACGTTCTTTTAACTGTGATCCAGATCAAGGAAACGTGGCTATCTTGCATTTTAAACATTTTCATCCCCTGAACGATTGGTATGGAATGAGTCCCATTGAAGCTGCAGCACGTTCACTCGATCAACATAATGTGGCTGCTGCACATAATCTTTCGTTATTGCAAAATGGGGGACGTCCTTCAGGATCATTGACGTATAGGCAAAGCCCACATGCACCGCCTCTTACAGATAGTCAACGAGAAACTTTGCGAGAAGATATTAAAGAGGTTTATCAAGGAACCTCCAATGCGGGGAAAATTATGGTAATGGAAGGAGACTTTGAATGGAAAGAAATGGGACTTAGCCCCAAAGACTTAGATTTTATTGAAGGAAAAAATCTTTCTGCACGTGAAATTGCTCAAGCATTTGGTGTGCCACCGTTGTTGGTGGGAATTCCCGGGGATGCAACCTTTGCTAATTACAAAGAAGCACGATATCATCTGTGGGAAGATACAATTATTCCCCTAATCGAATCACTCGTTGCAGAGTTAAATCTATGGTTATGTCCATTTTTTGGAAAAAATCTAAAGCTAGGGTATGATTTAGATTCGATCCCCGCTCTAACCATCAGGCGTGAATCAACCTGGAATAAAATCACCCACGCCAAAAGCCGTGGGGTATACGCCCATTCCTGGTGGCGACACCTTATAATTCTTGTGCTAATGGCCAATAACGGCTTCATTTCTGCGCTTCCGGTGCTGTCTTGCGAGCTGGATCGCCACGCTATGTTGCACTTCGCTCGCGATGACGTGACTAGACTTATGCAATAATTTTATTATTAAAAAGAGCGAACGAAAGGAGGATAAATGAATCAACAATGTCGAGCAAATTTAGTGATTAAAAGCCATCAACCCGATGGCTTTTTTTGTGGGTATGCAAGCGTTTTTCAATTAAAGGATTTTCACGGTGAAATTATTTCGCCAAATGCGTTTAAAAAATCTTTAGCGCAATGGAAATTTGCAGGGTCAATGCCAAAATTTTTATGGCAGCACGATCAAACTCGTCCTATTGGCGTCTGGCACGATATTTATGAAGATGACTATGGATTATTTGTCAAAGGACAGTTGCTGTTAGATTTGCAACAAGCAAAAGAAGCTTATGCATTATTAAAAGCTGGCGTTATTGATGGTTTATCCATTGGCTTTCGACCCGTTAAAACAAGAAAGTCTTCCCCTAATCAAGATCGATATATTGATGAAGTTGACTTGCAAGAAATATCACTAGCGACTTTTGCGGCAAATAAAAAAGCAAAAGTGACAGCGGTAAAAACGGTTGATGGACAGATAGACACACCATCCACTCAACAATCATTTCCAATAGAAGAGGCGACCATGACAAATGTGACAAGTGAAACATTCAATACAATGACAATGTCTTTAGATGAGTTAAAAAGTCATCTCAATGAACGATTAAATCAATTGGATAACCTGATTGAGCAATCAACACAACGGATTGAAAAAATGGAAATTTCTTTGCAGCGACCACCATTTTCACAAGCAACCCCTTTCCTTAAGACAAAAGGATTTTCAGATTTTGTTAGAAAAGGGATCGAGGACTTGAGCCAAAAAGCGTTAAGTGGGCAATCAGAGGCAGGGGGCGGGTATCTTGTTCCATTTCCCGTGGTGCAATTGATCAATCAAAATATGTCTAGCTTTTCCGTAATTCGGCAACTGGCGGCCAATACAGTCATTACGTCTGATTCACTTGATTTATTGCTTGAAAAAACTGAAGCAGAGGCAGGATGGGTTCCAGAAGTTGAGAATCGTGCAGAAACAGGAACGCCGGAGTTGGCTAGAGTAAGAATTCCTGTGCATCAGTTATATGCAAAACTAAGAGTGAGTCAAAAATTGCTGGATGATGCATCAATTAATATTGATGAATGGATTTCCAAAAAAATTGCGGATAACTTTCTAAATGTTGAAAATAAAGCATTTTTGTTTGGAGAAGGCGCCAATACACAGCGAGGCCTATTAATGGGTGAAAGATGTGACCTTGATAAGGAAGAATGGGGGGAAAGTATCGACCCTTAAAACGGGGGTTAAAGATGGTATTGAAAGTGCAGATCAGCTTCTTCAAATGGTTTATGCGCTTAAAGCTAAATATTTAGCAGGTGCTGTTTGGATTATGCCACGCGGGGTGGCTTTTAAAATTGCCAAAATGCGAGATAACCAAGGGCAAAATATTTGGCAACGTTCTCTTGCTGCGAGCCAGCCAAACACGCTTTTAGGATATCCTGTTTAGCTATGTGATGAAATGAAAGCCGATAAAGGTCCGCAGATCATTTTTGGAAATATCAAGGAAGCTTATCATGTCGTTGATCGTGCGCAAATGTCGATGCTGCGAGACCCCTTTAGTGCTAAGCCATATGTGGAATTTTATGCAACTAAGCGTGTTGGTGGCGATATCGTCAATACTGACGCATTGAAGTATATGATTTTAGAAAAAGTTGATGCTGCTTAATTTTTTATATACTGAGGAGCACAATAGAGTGCTTCTTCTCTCTCATGGAAAAAAATCATGCTGCAAAAATTAATATCTTCAAAGATAATGCCCATAACTTTGGCGCAAGTAAAATCTCATTTACGTCTTGAACATGCAGATGAAGACGAATATCTAGGCTTTTTAATTCAAGGCGCAACCGAATCTGTACAGCATCATATGGGGCGTTCTTTAATGATGCAGACTTGGCAAAAAGTTTATTATCAAGAGCAATCTTATAGCAATCAGATAAGCAAACAACCTATTTTACCAAACCTTGTGTCATTACCCTCTCCACCTTTTGTAAAAATTACACAAATGATGGGATGCAAAAAAGGGGAGGTGCCTCAAGAAATTAAACATTACCGGGTAAAATTTCGGGGAGATTTGGCAGTTGTTGAGATTGATCAAGCCTTTGTGAAAGTTGATATAATTTATGAGGCAGGATATGGAGATCGTCCAGAAGACATTCCGGCTGATATCAAGCAAGTGATCTTACAGATGGTGGGGCTATTTTATCAAAAAAGACAATCGTTTCTTTTGGCAGATGAGCCGTATCTTGCATCATTGATGCAACCATATCGAATTTTAAGGCAGGTTTAATATGCATCCCAAAAATTTGGTCGAACGTATCACGTTTTTAAAAAGAGGCTTAACGGAAAATAATTTTGGAGAACGAATAGAAAATTATAGCGACCTTGGAAAGGGATGGGCAGCTATTAAATTTAAGTCAGCTGTTTCTGTCGCAGATAACAAACCAGCAGGCATTATTTACCAAGTAACTTTACCGAGGCCGATTCCTAAATTTTATCGATTAGTGTGGCGTAATCAGGAATATAACCTTGTTTCTGATTTTATTATTGAGAGTGGTTACCACATGGTAACGGTTTTAATTCAAGCTATTAATAATAACGCCAGTTCGACATAAGAAATGATATTAAAGACATAAACAAATAAGAGAATCCGTCATTACGAGAGGCATCGCCTCGTGGTAATCTATGGATTTTCTGGATGGCCACGGAACGATGTTCCTCGCCATGACGATTCCTTTTTGTTTGCCTAAGCGTTAAGTTGTTTCTTACGCCGGACTCACGTTAATAATAGTTAATAATAATTATGTCATGTCAATTATTTGTTAACAAATGAAATGCTACTGGTAGAGTATAGAGGGTCAAGAAGGAATTTTTATATGGCAGATTTTCAAGTTTTTAGCCTAATAAAAACGTATTTGACAGAGAAATTGTCAGATCAGGCGATTTATTTTACGCTCCACCCAGACATGCAAAAGCCATGCTGCGTTATTGAGTTAGAAGAAATATGGTCTAATAGTCTTATATTGCAGGGGGGAGTAAAGTGTCTCATTAAGTTTAAGGCAACTTGTTATTCACCAGATAACTTATTATCGTCGCAAGTCAATCAATCTCAACATATTGTTAAATTATTAGATGGGTTAAAATTAGAATTAAGTGATGGTACAAAGGCAATGATAAAATTTTCTCAAACCCACGTGAACGTACCAAATAAAGCAGCTGTTCAATCGATCAGTCAATTATTTGAAACAGTGATTAGAGGAGTATAAATTAAAGGAGGATAAATGGTTCATTCAAACACACCTGCTCAGACTATTCTAGACCAACTTGCAGAAGAACTTTGTCGCCACAATCGTGGATTGATTACAGAATTACCACGTTGGATGTACTGAGGAAATCATGGAAACTACATTAATGTTAAGCAGAGGAGGGCTGCCACCCTTGTCCGCGCGAGGATGCCAGCAAGAACTTATCCCTTTATCTCAAGGGCAATTTAAACGAACTGTTAATGGAGATTTAATCTTCATGGGTGTTCAAAAGAAAAAATATAAAATAATTATTTCCTGTCAAGATGTTACGGTTATCGCCACCGATGACTTAACCCCAGGCACTGTTCTTGATATTTCTTGTATTCAGCCACTTTGGCAAAAAGTAAGTGGTGGAAAAGCAATGCTTGAACGTATGCCAGTGACAGGGTCTATTACTGTGGTTAATGAGGAAAAAATGCCTGTGGAAATTTTGCATTATGAAGGGCGCAGCATTGATATTGCCACAACGGATATAGCGTATGTGTCTTACCGTCCCCTTCTTACAATGCAATTGATTTCTTATTCATTGAAAATGAATGAGTGGGGAGGAACATCAGGATGGATATTAGAACTTGAAGAAGTCTAATATTCGAGAGCCATTGCATAATGATTCTTTTGAGCTCTTTTTTGCGGTTCTCTTGATTCTTGATTTAACGTACATGGATGCCAGCTTTCGCTGGCATAACAAAAGTATTTCTTATGTGGATTGTTTCTTTTTTGATTCATAATAGCTAAGAAAAAATGTAGCGGCAATAATAACGGCTGCACCTTCTAGAATTAAAGTCATTGGAACTTCGCCAAACAGTAAGAAACCAAATAAAGCAGAGAAAAGTAACTCAACATAACGGAATGGCATTAAGGCTGAGGCATCAGTTGCAGAAAAAGCCCGAATCAAACATACTTGAATAAGGTTAGCGCCAATTCCAAGTAAAATGAGTAAGCCAACTTCCCACAAGGTAGGCGTTTGCCAGAAAATGATAGCTGGAATAAGAGCGCCAATTGTTGTACCAAAAGCAAAATAGAATAACATCGAATAAGTGTTTTCTGTCACCACCATTTTCTTAGCCAAAATATCAAGAAGCGCGAATTGGAATGCGGCAGCCATTGGAACGAGTGTTATCAAATTAAAAGTTTCTGATCCAGGCTGAATAATGAGAACTAACCCAGCAAAGCCAAATAAAGTGGCAATCCAGCGTGGGGCATCAACTTTTTCTTTTAAAAATAAAACGGCTAAAGGCAAAAAGAATAGTGGTTGTGAAAACATAATGGTTGTGTTTTCAGAAAGAGGCATCATATTCACCGCATAACAACAAGCAGCAAAAGCACCAACACCTAAAAAGGCTCTAAAAACATGAAGATGAGGATGATCTGTTTTAAATAAGGTAAGACCACGAGACATCATCAAAGGAACAACTGTTATCATACTAAAAAGGAATCGAAAGAAAATAATTTCAGCAACATGGAGTCGTTCGCCTAAAAAACGCATTAAAACGTCATTCCCCACACTAACAAAGCAAATCATCATGGCCCAAAAAGCGCCTTGGAGGTAACCTTTTTTCATGAACCAGCTGAGAAATATATTTGTTCTGAACCAATTTTTAAGAGATTGGCTAAATGAGGCCTTTTCAATGGAGTGTGCCATTATATCAATCATTTCAATGGGGGTGGGGACACGAAAAACGCATCATGTTTTTATATTTTCTTAAACACATATAAGCATTCTTTTTTAAAATGTCGATATTAAAATGAGAGTAAGATGAATTTTTTTTTCAAATGGAGTGATCCCACTGCAATACTCGATCTAGATAAAGTGGATAAAACAGACTTAGATATTCTTGATTTCTCTCTTACACAACGAGAAGGAGAAATTGCACTTTGTCAATTAACAATCCCTTTAACTGCTGAGTTAAAATCACATCAATATGCTATTTTATTTGTGGAAATAGATAGCAAACGAACCCTCTTGTTTAAAGGGAAACTGACAAGTCTGCCTATGCAAATAAATGATATACAGCAACGTGTAGAATTTTTTGCGTTGCCAGCAGATGCAAATACACAACTTGAAACCTTGCGAGATAATATTCAAAAATCATCAGAGTGGGATGAATTATTTGTAGAACCCGCTCAACGGCACGATCCAGTTGAAGTGCTAGAAGCAATGCCGTCATTGTTTTGCTGGCATCCCTTTACCCATCAAGTGAGTATTTCCCATTTGTTTCATGGGCGAGAAAATGTGTGCTATGACACATCACAAATTTTACAAGATAGTTTTTGCGTCAAAGTTGCACGGTTGCCTAAGCCTTATATTAACATGTCGATAGTGGCAGAGTGGATCCAAGAAGCAACGGGAGAAATTAATGTTTTTCCACTCATTGAAAAAAAATTTACAAATAACAAAATCAATACATTAACAGCTAATGGATTGATGAACAGTTGGCCAAGAACCGGGCAGCTTTTAGGAAGATCAGGTTATGCAGTGGTAGAATCAGATCTACAACCAATTTTACCTGGATCAACAGGGGTGCTAAATGTATATCCTCAAATGACAGAAAAATTACTTTTAGTGATGCGTCGATCGACGGTGTTTACCTAAAACGATCGTGGTTTACTGGAAAATTAAAATTAGAATGGACTTATCGTCAACGGCGTCGAGAAATAGTGTCTTTTCGTCTAAATCACAAAAGTCATTTATTGCAAAGAGCTGATGCTAAGAAGTTAGATGTTGTTTTGCGGTTGGCCAATGTTATACAAGAGCTACCATCACTCTCCGCTCCAAGTTTTTTTGAAACTGAACGAGGAAGGAAGACCGTTGCTCATGCAGTTAAAATTGCACGATGTCATTTGGCGTCTTCCGCACGCGGTCTTGAAGTTGTTTTTAAAGTTGGCTTTGATCAAGCGTTATCGCTTAGTTTAGATCATTCTATCGAAATTCATCATCCATCATTGCCCGGAGCAAAAGCCAAGGGGAAATTGGTTGGATATAAACTTGTGGCATCTTTTGAAAAGAGATGGGCACAACTGAAGGTTGCTATTAGTACAGGAATGGGTGAAACAGAGCTGCCTTCTTTTATTGAGCTTATTCCAGTGGCGCCCCTTGAAGGGCTACCAGAAATTGATAAACTAGATAATCACTATTTTGTAGAAGCCTTAAATATAAACAATCAAGCAACCGACCAACTTCGAGTCATTCAGCAAAGTGCTATACCCACTATAGATAACTTGAAACAGCTCCTTAACAATCATCAGACAGCAGTAACGCTTAAACTTAAAGATATTAGATCTGTTGATGTTTTAGAAAGACGTTTTTCAGTGTCGACACCTTTAAGTTGGAGTGCTCCTATTGAAGACGTTTAGATAGATCAATTAAAAAAATGAGCAACCAATGAAATTTCATCAAAGTTTTAATGAAATGGCCATTCGCCCGTACGGACGAGGCTATCAAGCCCCTTCAACAGCTTTATTCAATACTGATCGTGCTGTTGTCAGTGTAGGGGGAGGGAGTGATTCTATACATACGCTCGAAGTCGTTAAGGTGCCAGATGTTTTGGAAATTGTGGTCAATATTGTGCTAATTCCTCTGCCCATTGCGCAAAATTATACAGCAAGTTATCAGTTTGATAATGTTACTTGGCCGTCAGTGCCGTTGTATCCAGCAATAGAAACGCAATTTATTAGTGCGCTTAAGCTATCATATGCCGATCAAGTTAAAGTGCGAGATAAAGATCAATATGAGTCAGTGATTTTTCGGGGCAACACCATAAGTGGTTTTGAAATTGCTTTAGGTGAGGAAGGAATGCTTTACACACATCAATTTGATTATGTTAACCAAAGTATTAGCTTTCATGTGATTAAAAAACGGACACTTGTGCCTGTTTGGCCTGTTGGTGGTTTTTATAGACCAGGGTGCCAAATAGATCAAATTCAGCAAGTATTTTGTTCTCTTGCAGAGCAGAATCAAGAAACATTTGCTCGAAAAACATTGCTGCATCAATGGAATGATCAAGGAACGTATCTGCCTCAATCAACCCAAAAAGATGATCAGCAAACTGATTTTCAAACCGCACGACAAGACATATATATCAAATTTATTGATGTTATCCGACAGGGAGATGTGTTGTTGACCTTAGTTGAACCTACAGAAAATAAGAAATTAGAGAAACCG
>DYSP01000050.1 GCA_020718185.1 Candidatus Odyssella sp.
TTTACACACCTGACAAACTCTGTCAACAAAATTCTTCGTGCGTAGGCCCTGGGGGGTATCCTTAAAATCTGGCATGAGCCGCAAATTATTGCTACAAATAGACATCGTATTTTCAAGGAAAATTCAAGATATTTAATTTTTTTGAAGTAACCCTGAGAGCTTATTTATCCCGGGTCTTTTCCTTGAGTGGCTTGTTTGTCTTATTTTTGTTTTCCTATCAATACAAGCACGCGATTGAGTTTCTTAAAGAATATGATCCCACGCTAATTTTGGGCTGGATAATCGTGACCTATCTGCTCTATTTCATAATGGACCAGCGAAGCAACATTACCTTTTCTAAATATCTTTGGACCTTTAGTCTTTTGGCACTGTGGGTGTTAGTCTCGTATGCCTGGGTGCCACCCACCACTTATACCTTTGCCAAAACTTTGCGTTTTTTGGTCTACGTGGTCCCCACATTTTGGGTGACGGCAGTAATCATTGCTCCATCGACTCGGCACCTCGATGATTTTATCGTCAGCCTGTTAACTTTTTATGGGGTGATTCTGGGCATGACATGCTTCGCTTATTGGCAAAATCCCGCAAGTTTGCCTACGCTCTTTGGCACTAATTATTTAGTAACAGGGCAAACCATAGGCTTAGGTGCTGTGATTTTGGGAGCAAAATTCCTGTACCAAAATCAGGTCATGCAAAAAAGCACCGTACTGATGGCTGGCGGCATAATCACTTCACTATTTTTGGAATTACATCTTGGAGGGAGGGGCCCTCTGCTCAGCACGTTACTTGTGCTTGGGGGTTTAGGTCTGGTGCATCTTAAAAATAAGCCTAGAGTCTTGGTAAGTGGCTTGGGCATAATCGTAAGTATTGCTATCGGTCTCTGGGTCATCAACCATTTGGGTTATGCTTTACCGCGATCATTACAGAGGATCTTTTCTGAAGATGGAGCAGAATCCTTAGCTTTGAGATTTGCATATTACCAATCTGCCTGGCAATGTCTGCTGGCCCACCCTCTCCACGGCATCGGTCTCGGTGGTTGGGCTGCTTATTATGGCTTAGGCAACGTCGAGGGGCACCCCCACAATCTCTGTTTAGAAATCGCTGCAGAAACGGGTTTAATTGGTCTAATTCTGTTGATTGGTTTGCTGGTCATGCTGGCACAAAAAGCCTGGAGACAGCTACAGCACCATGGCGCAACCATGACGTTACTTTTATGTGGTCTGAGCTTTTGTTTGCTAAACGCTTTGAAGTCTGGAGACATTAACGATAACATCGTGTGCTTTACTTTTGCGGGACTCATCGCTGGTTTTGCGCCAAAAGAAGCGTAAAATAAGGGAGCGCGCTGACTCCCTTTGCTGACCCCTTTGATGCAATCTATGGGTTGAGCTAAGACATCCGCCCGGCCGCTTTAAGCGCTTGGATAACTTTCTCGAAATTTTCAACTAGTGGCGCAAGAAGAGATAGCTCTTTGCTGGCTTCGACAATTGCGTTTGCTTGCCGCTTTTTTTCTTCTAAGCTACCCGCCATACTAAGCAAATCATTTAAAATTACGCTTCGTATATCCACTTGCTTCTGCGTTTCAACATAAAGACGTTTGGCAGTATTCCCGGTTCTGAGCAACGCTGGTAACATGACGATGTTAACCTTATCGTCGAGGCTCGTCGCTTGCAACATTGAATTTGTTAGGCTGGGCATACTGCTTACGAGTTGACTGGCAATGTCTTGCCACAAATTTTTGGCTTGTTCATGCAGATTTCCAGGCATACTTTCCATACCCTTAAACCAGATTCGCACTATGCCATCTGTGGTTTTGCCATCTAAGAAGTTGACCAACGCTTTGGCCTGCTGATTTTGATAGTTCCCGTAATACTGGTTGTTTTCAATGCCAAAACAGGGGTTTAACAACTTATTAAAAGTTGAAGCCATTTCATCCAACGGCAAGCCATAAAAAACAAATGTTTCCTTTGCGTTGCTTCGCTGTTTCTCAATAAGATTTACTAAATTTTGTGCACCATCTATCTGATTCAATTCAATAAGATTAAGATCGTAAGTTCCAATTAATTTTTGATAACGGCTGGCTATATCGCTCTGTCCTAAAAGATGAGGCTCTACTTCGTTTTGCTCCATGGCAAGAACCTTGCCGCTTAGCGCAACCGCAAAACCCACGAGGTATAAATAACGTTTATTCATGATCAATATCCTTTCAATGTTGTGGCAACCGCAGCATAAACGAGCAGCACCATGTGTAATCTATCTCACAAAAAAAGGAAAACACAAGGTGAAAAAGCAGAAATTACTAGCAAGACAGGCGATAACCATTTCGGATGATTCCGCAGATCTTGCAGTTTGACGCCCCCAAAGCTTGAAAGGTGAGCGGTATAAAGTTACCCACACTAAACCACAACTGTGCTAGCATGAGCTAAATTTGGTGATTAAAAAATATGCAAAAAATTAGCGTTCTCATGGCGATTCTGTTGGCCATATTTGGTGTCGATCTATTCCCCAACTCTCCAGCTTCAGAAGCTCAGCCTATCATCATTGAAGCTTTCGAAATTGCCACCTCAATCAAACCCATCCATAGTTTGGTTTGTGCGCTCACCCTTGGCATTACCCAGCCAAAGTTATTACTTAACGCTAATTTTTCGCCCCATCAGTTTCAAATTACCCCATCCCAAGCAATGGCGATACAAAGAGCAAAAGTAATCATTTGGATTGGCCCAGTTTACGAGAAACCGCTGGAGCAATATTTACAAAAGATTGATGCTAAAGCGCTAACTTTACAGAATGATCCGCGCATAAGATTTAAGCCCCTGCGCCATGGGGCGTTTTGGGATAATACTGGTCGATGCGACCATGGCCAAACAACCAAGCAAATCAATTTGGATGGGCATATCTGGCTCGATCCCACAATCATGCTGCAGGTAGTCGATGTTGTTGTCGAGCACTTAATCGCTCAATACCCAGGCCACAAGCCCAAGCTTGAGGCAAATGCCACCGCTTATCGTGAACGCCTTAAAAAGTTATCCCAAGAATTACGCCAACAAATGGCACCCTACAAAGGGAAAACTTATATTATGCAACACGATGGCAATCAGTATTTTGATGCGGCCTTTGGCACCGAAACAATTGCGACGATCTCGATTGACCCAGCAATTCCTCCAGGTGCAGGACATATGCTCAAACTACGTCAAGCCGTGCTTAGGGGTAAAATTCATCCTCAATGCTTGTTTTCGGAGCAGCAAATGGATGGTGCTCTCGCCAAAAACTATGCCGATACTTTGCAAATTTCTTTTGGGAGTTTAGATTACTTAGGAGCAGATATTCAACCCGGCGAAGCAGCTTATGAGCAAATCATGCAGGCTTATGTCAACTCATTTATCCAAGGAATTGCCGGTAAGTAGCCTCAGATATTGGTGGGCCCGGTAGGACTCGAACCTACGACATCTCCGTTATGAGCGGAGGGTTCTAACCAACTGAACTACAGGCCCTCGTTAGGCAAATATGCCTTAAAAGCAGATTTTGGTCAATTTTATTTACTAATTGACGAAATGACATCCCCTAAAGCACTTTGCACCTCTGATAATTTTTTCAATTGTTGTGCTTTAGGTAAAACCACTTTGAGGGAAAATCCTGAAAAATCACCATATTTACGATGTAATTTTTTCTCTAGCTGGATATTGAGATCAGGATATCCTTCTTTAACCTTTCTGATTGCACTTACCACAGTACCGATGCGATCCTCTGCTGTACTGTCAGGAGGACCTACTGGAAAAATACACTCTAGGCTTAGTTCATCTTGCTTAATGGTTATTGGTACCTGAACGCTATGGGTGTTAAGCTGTGCACCAAAAGTTTCGTAATATTCTCCTGCTGCACCAAATTTTGGATTATTCATTGAGGTTAATGTCAGTACTCCATTTCTCCGAGCATCTAAATTAAGAAACTTCGTGTTTAAAATAGTCGCTCTGGTTTCTTCAATTACCTGGGATTTTTGCACTTTTGTAAGCAGCGGCCGATACAACCCCTGGATAATTTTCGTTAAAACTTTGTGAACTGTGGTGAATTGATCAACTAAAGTTAAGTCGCTTAGAGCAGGTTCTTTTCCTCCATAAGACGATTGCGCCTTAACATATTCTTGCACATATTGATTGAAATCAAATTTAGAAAAATTCAACTGTCTTTGGTTGTAAATGTTTGTGCGCTTTCTATATTTTTGCCAGAAATCGGTGACTATTTTGCCTAATTCTTTAAAGTTATGATTAAACAAAGTGACGTCGCCATCTATCGTATTACAAAAGCCGAGGCTTGCGCATAACTTATCCAATAATTGCATCGAGCAATTGATATACTCCATCATCTTCTTAATTTTAATCTCTTCTGGTAGCGTTGATGCTTGAATATTTTTTGTCGATTCATCAATACTTAACATGAGGGTTTCAATCAATTGACAATAAAGGTACTGATTGATGAAGAAACCATCATTTTGCATTTTGGTGTTATTTTCGGATCCGCTGTTTTTGAATTGTTCATATTCCGTAACGTATTGCGGCCATTGATGCTTCAAGAGGGCTTCGCTTAAAAATAAGGTAGTTCTATCGCCACTAAAGTCGCATTTTAGTGCTTGCAAAACCTGCTCTATAGTGCCTATCGTTAACTCACGCTTGTCCTTATCTTTATTCAACTGGGAATAAAGAGAAAAAACAGGTTCGAAGTTTCGTCTTTCATATTGCGTTAGCTCGCTCATGTATTTTTCGTTATACTGGCGGATGTCAAACAAAGTATCCTTTAAAAAATCTCGGTAAAAATCTCTAAGCGCTCCATATCTTTGATAAAAATTTTGAAAAAATTGATTTTTCAGCAAGTAATCAGCCTTTGTTTTGACGGATTGATTTTTCTGCAGGTAACTCGCCTTTTGGTCGCCGAATTGCTTGATTAGAACTTCTTCGCTCATTAATGAAAATTGCTTTAAGCGACGACCATAATAACCATCTGTATCGTTAGCGTACCCAGTGGCACTATAGTCAATCTCGCTCCAAATTTCCTTTATGGCGCGGTGGGTTGCTTCTGATTCTCGATATTCTGCTTCGTCATATAGGTGACGAGTCCATTGATTTGATCGGTCTTTATAGCGAAATTCATCTCGCTTAAATCCCCGAATACTCCCATCAATATAATCAATGCACGAGACTAATCTTTGGTGATTTTTTAAACACTTAACTATATTTTGACGATTTTCGCTTGCCCCATCAGTTCCCATGAACTTCATAACACTCTCAATATCAGTAACCGCATAGGAAATTTTGCTGACTTCTAATTGAGCAGCATCGATTTCTAGAGATTTTGCGTTAACGTCCTTATAAAAACGAACAACCTCATCAATTAATTTCTCAAACTCAGCCGCATTGCGTTCTAATGTATTAAGATCAATCGTTTCACTTAATTTTAAAGATTTAGCCCGCAGATTAAGCGCATCGTATTTTTGCTTATACTGTTTAAAATGTTCGGGTAAATAATTATTAGGATTAAATTTAAAGTGATCAAAGGTGGGATTCTTGTATTGTTCATAAAAGACTGAGTTTAACCACCAAGGAAAAATTTCTCCTAAGTCACGGTAAAGTGTTTTAAGATCATCGCGTTTTTGCTCTTGATAAGCGCCTTTAACAAATTGTTGCCAATAATTTTTTACCCTATCATTCATGCCGAGGTTAAGCCCGATACTCGAAAATGTCAGCAGACCTTTTGAGCCAGCCATAGCTTGTAATTTGTCATTATCTACTTGCCATTTTTGATCTTGTGGGATTGCCGCCAGACCCAGATCTTTCATGGCCCTTGCTTTGAAAATTCCCTGGCTTAAAAAGTTTTTCACAGACAGTCCATCGATGACATCTGGGCTATTTTGATAGTACAAAGTTTCAAGGATTTTTTGATAAAATAAGAGCTGCACATTGGATGGCTTTGCTTTATTTATTTCCTCAATATACTTAGCTGCATAATTAATAGACCTGTTGTGAAAGTAAGGTTTGGGAGTTTATGTTAGTTTGGTAGAT
>DYSP01000024.1 GCA_020718185.1 Candidatus Odyssella sp.
TGATGTCTATTTCATGTATCATTATGGCTAATCTTCCAACCTACGCCCAAATAGGTATATCTGCTGCTTGGATTGTAACCTTGTGCAGAATATTGCAGGGATTATCTTCTATGGGGGAAATTATAGGGGCGGAAATTTATATTACAGAGATTACAAAACCGCCTGCCCAATATCCTGCTGTTGCTTTTATTAGTGTTTCATCTGCTTTAGGAGGTATGTTTGCCTTAGCAATAGCTGCTCTTGTAACAACTAAAGGCTTTAATTGGCGTATTGCTTTTTGGGTGGGGGCGGCGATTGCTGTTATTGGTTCCATAGCCAGAACACGGCTTAGAGAAACACCAGAATTTGTGGATATGAAGAGACGCAAAAAGCTTGAAGCCGAAAAAGCTTATTTGAATGAAAACGCAAGAATTGCCGAAAAATGCAAAGTGCAAAATCTTATCAAAAAAGAAAAGGTGAATAAAAAAACGATCCTATCATTCTTTCTGATTTATTGTGGATGGCCTCTTTCTTTCTACTTAGCCTATATGTATTTTACACCACTTCTTAAAGAAAAATATCATTATTCATCAGAAGATATTATATTTCATAACTTTATATTATCCATAATCTTATTTGTTTGTGTTCTCTTATTATCTCTTCTAAGTTATAGAATTCATCCTTTAAAAATAACCAGGCTTAGAGGCTATATCTTTATTTTTTTAGCTATTTTATTTCCGTTCTTAATTAATATAACAACCCATCCCCTTCAAATATTTGCTATACAAGCCACCTTACTTATTACATCGCTAGAAGTAACGCCATCTGAAGCAGCCCTTTTTAAACATTTTCCCACTTTAAAAAGGTTTACAATTACTAGCTTTCTTTACGCCTTAACGCGTGCTCTGATGTACGTTATAACTTCTCTAGGACTTGTCTACTTAACAGAGGCGTTTGGTCATTATGGATTATGGATTCTTATGATGCCTATTTCTATTGGTTTTTTATATGGGGTCAATCATTTTATAAGATTAGAGAAAGTTTCTGGTAATTTTTTTGTGAGGTGTAAATCTGATAAAATTTAGAAAACTTATATTATTAATCATACACCGAAAATTTGCGTTGTTTCTCATTAACAAGGTGCCCAACACTAAGACAAATTTTTTGTCTCTTCTTCTATATAATCCCACTTCTCATACCAGATATTAACCTCTTTTCCTTATCTCTTATACATAGTTTGTATTTAATAGTTTTAATAAAGCGGATTTTTTAAGAGATATATCCAAAAAAGCGAGTTTTAGAAAAAGGCGAAACGAGACAAAACAAAATCGCCTTTTTTAGCCTTTTTTAAATCATTAAAAATAAAGTATTTTCTTCTCAATTTCCCTCATCAAAAAAAAGTCAGGCGATTTTATCTTTTTCTCTTTCGCCTTTTTTCCGCCTGTAACTAAATGGCACTCATGAGCTCATAGAAACATCATTCAAAAGGAGTTTAAATATGAATGTAGAATTACCTGCTCCTCAAATTGCGAGCTTTCCTCATGCTGACCAACTCGTTTCAGAAAAGGATTTATACGTCTATACAGGGTTAACTCCCCGTTTCTGGCAAGATCGCCGCAGAACAGGGGAAAGTCCTCCCTATATTCGAGTAAGTGAGAAATGCATACGCTATCGTTGGGGTGACGTGTTTCAGTGGCTAGAGAAAAAGAAATGTATGAATACCTGTGAACAGGATATGCCACAAGGGAGACAGATATGACCTCCTTTGAAGATCTTGAATCAATTGCCAAATCTCTAGGTAAATCATCCAGATCTGGTCATGGGGCTTGTGGCGAGATGCCCTACTCATAACGACAGAAACCCAAGCCTTTCATTAACTATTGATCCTGATGGAAAGCTTCTTGCCTATTGTCATGCAGGATGTTCTTTTGAGGCTATCATCGGTGAGTTGAAAAATAGAAAATTGTTGGAAACAATCCATCAAAAGTCTTTCTATTCATTCACGGCAAAACCAAGCAGCAAACCTTCATCCTTTTTGGCAAAAAGCAGAATCACCCTTGCACTCTCAAGTTGAGACTTATCTCGATGCACGGCTTGGCCATCGTATGCCTATTAGTACGACCGAAAACCTACGATATTTACCTAATCATTATCACACAGAAACAAAAACTTATTGGCCGAGTATGGTTGCCCCTATTACACTGGATAACCAACTTATTGGTGTTCACTTAACCTATATTAACCATGAAGGGACAGCCAAAGCCTCTATCACACCTTCCAAAAAGATTATAGGCAAGGCTAGCGGCGGGATGATTGCTCTATCAGATATTTCACAAGAAATTATCATTGCCGAAGGAATAGAAACCGCTTTGACTTGTCAAGTTATGTATGAGAAGCCAGCAGTTGCCGCCATATCTTCCACCAATATGGCGCGACTGAAAGTGCCTCTTTTGCCTTTAGCGCAGAATATATTTATAGCCCAGGACAACGATAGTGCTGGATTCGAGGCGACGAAGAAGCTGGCGAGACGATTGTATGAAGAAGGGAGAAAAATAAAAATATTATCCCCCCCCCCCCTCAATCGTACAACGATTTTAACGACATTTTAAGTATAAGTCCTTCCCCTCGGACTTTGTCAATCAATCTCATGAAAGAAAATAAAGATGAACTCACCAGATAATACTACCAAAATATTTAAAGATTGTATAGAAAATGCTAGAGATTTTAATCCTTTAGACAAATCTGTGGAAGAAGATGAATTATTTAAATGGGAAGATCCTTTACCTATTAAAGCAGAGCTCTTACCAGTAGAACCTTTTTCTTTTGAACTTATGCCTGATGTATTAAGTGATTTCGTTGTGGATTGCTCTGAACGGATGCAATGCCCACCTGATTATATTGCTGTTTCTATTTTAGTTATGGTTGGGGGGATCATTGGAACAGGATGTGGTATTAAGCCTAAAGAATATGATGATTGGGTGGTCATTCCTAATCTTTGGGGTGGTATTATTGGCGATCCTAGTACTCTTAAAACGCCTGCTATCAATGAAGTTTTTTCCTCGTTTTCGGATGTTGAAAAGAAAGCCATGGAAGTTTATCAAAAAGCACTCAAGGAATGGAATGACAAAGACAAAATAACAAAAATGAAAAGAGAAGTCCTTGAATCGACTGTTAAAACTAAGATTAAAAAAGACCAAATAAGTGATGAAGAAGCATATCAATTTTATACTACCAACAACAGCACTACAGAAGCTGAAAAACCTTCTTGCGTACGGTATAGAACAAATGATGGTACGATTGAAAAATTCATGATCTTCTTTCTGTTAATCCTCGTGGATTAATCGTACAACGAGATGAACTTGTAGGCTTGATGACAAGCTGGGAAAAAAATGGCCGCGAGTCAGATCGAGCGTTTTATTTAGAAGCTTGGAATGGGAATGGCTCTTTTACAGTCGATCGCATCATAAGAGGAACAATCTTTGTTGAAAATCTTTGTCTTTCTATTTTTGGAGGTACGCAACCTGATAAAATTTTAACTTATCTTCATAAAAGTTTGTATAGCATGGAAAATGATGGTTTATTGCAACGATTCCAGTTATTGGCTTACCCTGATAAAATAGCGGAGTGGAACTACGTTGATCGTCTTCCTAATAAAGCAGCTAAACAAGTTTTAGATAAAATCGTTGAGAGCATTTTAACCCCATATTTTTTTGAGCACCTATTTGACGTTGAAATAATCAAAGGCATTAAATGCCTGAGTTTCTGTAAAGAAGCACAAACAGTATTCATTGAATGGATTGAAGAACATCAAAAAAGGTTGAATACTCCTGATGAAGCGATCATCATTCAACATTTAGCAAAGTATCGTAAGCTCATGCCGGCTTTAGCGTTAATTTTTCATATTATTGACGTTGCAGCGGGATTGCAAAATACAGGAAAAATCACTGTGCAATCAACCATAAGAGCTGCAGCAGGGTGCAATTATCTTGAATCACATGCTCGTAGGATTTATGAGATGGCTTTAAATATTTCTGCTCAAGCTGCTTCAGTTCTTTTGCAAAAAATAAAGCAAGGAAACTTATCTGATCGTTTTTCATTGAGAGACGTCTATCGAAAAGGTTGGAAACTTCTTAAAGATAAAGATGTTGCAGAGGCAGCTTGTGAAGAACTCACCAAAGCATTCTGGATAAAAAAGGACAAAAATGACTATATTGTGAATCCGAAAGTATCAATATTAAAAACATCAGGAGATGCTGCATGAATAAATGGTTACAGCGGCTTTAAGAAACAGACGATAACAAAAGTGCTGATATTTTATCTTTGTCAGTGTTGTCAGTTCCATTTATAGATAATATTCCTGAAAAAAAGTCTTTTGTCAGTGTTGTCAGTTCACAAAATAGAGATATTGACGAAAAAAATATAAAAACGCCTTATATAGCAACTGACAACACTGACAAAACCGATAGTGGCTCAATTTCTCATAGGGTTGATTACTTCACACATTCAAGGAAAATCCTTACTAACGACAACACGGATCAAATAGATAAGGGTGCGTTTTTTTCTCAAGGCATATCCCTGTTGCATCAATCTGTTCAAGCCTTAGAGTTTTTTAATCGTATGTATATTTCACAGGCAACTTTAAGTCGATTGTGGATCGGATTGAATCCTGCAAAAGGGCATGAGACCGAGGTTATTTTTCCCTGTTCTGCAACCTCGTGGTATAGCGGTGTGATAGGAGACAACCAAACATTGGATAACATTCAATTTCACGGTCAAGGAATGTGTGTATTTGGAATGAATTTGGCATATAGAGAACCCAAGAGAACCGTGTTTGTGACGAGAACATTGGTTGATTGTCTATCGGTTATGGAAACGGGTAATCTAGCCGTCTTTGCAGATGAGGATCACATAGGTGACCTGATTGAATGCCTGAATAACAATCCTCAAATACCAACTCATGAGGCTTACAGGCATTGTATGACTGTTCTCATGGTGGATACAGATCCTAAATCTATGGCAAGTCAACAAAATCTAGGCCACAAGCTAAGACATGTGTTTGTGAGTTCTATTCCTGTTCAATACGGCTCTTTATCAAACTTTTTGGTAGAAGATAGGAAAAAGTTTGAAACATTTTTAAATGCCAATAAGACTGAACATAGGAATTAATATCCTTAACTCAGGTAGTGGCAAGTTTTTTATATTCACTACCAATGAATTTACATTATTATTACCCTTTGTTGGTTTTCTAGAATTGATTTTGCTGATAGTATTGGTCGAAAAGGTTGAGGTAAGAACCCTCCAGTTAAAAAACTTATAGTTTAAAAAAATGACGAAAGATTTTTCATCAAAACCCTAGTTTAGGAGCCACTTATGAACCAAGATGTTTTTTCTCTCAATGACAATAGCACACCTGTTCAAAAAACAGCTGATATGCCTTTTACGGACTGTTTTATTGAAATTATCAAAAGTTTTCAAATCGATATCAAAAACGAAAGTAATCAAGGCGAGTTGAAGAAGTTATTGGTACACCTGCAAGATATCAACCCCCAAGGTGCCGTCGAAGAAATGCTAGCAACTCAAATGCTTGGCACGCACAAGATGATCATGACCACCATCACCTTTGCTCACAAGATGATGTTTCCTGAGATGATTGGCAATTTTGTCAACGCGTTAACCAAGTTATCGCGAACGTTTACCACGCAAATGGAAGCGCTGAATAGGCATCGAGGAAAAGGACAACAGAAAATGACCGTTGAACATGTGCATGTGAATGCAGGAGGTCAAGCGATCATCGGTCATGTAGACACATCACCAAAAAAAGGTAAGGGGGGTAGGATAAATGAAAAAAATAAGGAACAACCCCATGGATGAAAATCGTTGTTTGGCAAGAACGTGCGCTAACGGCTTGTGCGCTAAGTATAGGGTCAGAGGTAAGAAGCGGTGTCGTATGCACGGCGGTGCGGCGGGGAGTGGTGCCCCTTTAGGCAATCAAAATGCGCTGAAACACGGTAAGTATAGCGAGGAAGTCATCAGCTATAACACGGAAGTTCGTGAAAGATTGACTCACTGGTCAAGTCTGTACAAACAGCTGAAAGAAAATTTGCGAGTACATTAATTAAAAACATTCCAGATAATGACAAAAAGCCACCAAGCTAGGGCAATTTAAAACCATAAACTAAGCCATACAAAATAGTTAAAATAATATGTAAAAATTTCAACTTTTCTATTTTTATTTCCATACTGATGAAGATATGATGGCGCCCCGTTAAAAACGGATGGAGACATTAAACGCCATTAGCAAAGAAACCACATTTTTTGCTATTAATTAACTTTTTTTAAAGCATCCATAATTCCTTACTAAAAAATCTTTCTTCAATATCTTCAATTTCTTTCAGGAGAAAAATAGCTTCCGCGCTTTCAATTAAGCTTTGAACATAGTGTTCCTTCACCCATTTATCTGTCTTTAATACAAAGCCTCCAGTTCGGTTTGCTACTTGCTCATCCTCATAACGATAAGGATAAAAATTTTTCCAGGAAAAAACAGATAATTTGTGGTTTATAAATTGAGATAAAATTATTTCTTTAATTTCCCTTGGCAGGCAACTTTTCCACTGCTTACGCTCATATAAAGAATTCATTTTGAGAAATGGGAACATAGGATTAGAGTTAATGAAGTGCTTGATTTCATGAGTTTCATAGTAAAGATCCAAATAACGTTTTTTGATGTTTATGTCATTTTTCTCTAGGGAATATGCTTTTCTTAAAATATTAGCTGCTTCTATACCAGAAATAATTTTAGAATCTTTATAAATCTTTTTTTCAAAAGGCCATTCTTTTCTAAAGTCAAAATTCTTTAAACAGTCTTCTTTAAAATTATGCAAAATCGATTTATTGGCCCAATATTCTATTTCTTCTAAAGAAGCATCAGAATATTTTTTTTCTATAAAGGACTTTATATATTGCAGAGGAATAAACGATTGCATTTTTTGGTGACTTTTTGGTGACCCTAGTCATTGTTCTTAATTTTTTGAGAGTTGATTAAATGCTTGTAAGTGACTGTTTTTAAAAAAATAAGTTGGTGGTGCCGGCTGCAGGATTCGAACTCGCGACCTACTGATTACAAATCAGTTGCTCTACCAGCTGAGCTAAACCGGCACAAACTTACTCTTATTTTCTAGCAGAGCTGGTTCTATTTATGCAATAATTATTTTACATAAAATGATATTTTTTTATTTACTCAAATTTGAATGAACACTAATTTATGAGTAAATAATAGAGATCATTGGGCAATGGGGGGGAAAGTGACCAACATAAAACATACAAAAGTGCTGATTATTGGTGCAGGACCAGCAGGTTATACGGCAGCAATTTATGCAGCACGTGCCAATCTACAGCCCATACAAGCGTTAGGATTGCAGCCAGGTGGACAATTAACGATCACAACTGATGTGGAAAACTATCCGGGTTTTGCGGATATGATTCAAGGTCCTTGGTTGATGGAACAAATGCGTGCGCAAGCCACACATGTTGGTACGGAAATGGTAGAAGATTTGATCAGTAAAGTAGATTTTTCGGCTCGTCCTTTTAAGTGCTGGACGGACAGAGGAGATCTTATTGAAGCCGAGTCGGTTATTATTGCGACAGGCGCTCAGGCACGATGGCTAGGTTTAGAATCTGAAGAAAAATTCCGTGGCTACGGCGTTTCTGGTTGCGCTACTTGCGATGGCTTTTTTTATAAAGGTAAAAAAGTAATGGTTGTCGGTGGTGGTAATACTGCTGTTGAAGAAGCTATTTATCTTACTAATTTTGCGTCTGAAGTGGTTTTAGTTCATCGTCGTAATACTCTACGCGCTGAAAAAATTGCTCAAGACCGGTTGCTTAGTAATCCAAAAATTCGAGTGATTTGGGATTCGGCTATAGACGAAGTGCTGGGAACAGAAAGCCCTAAAAGTGTGAACCAGGTTCGCTTGAAAAATGTAAACACAGAGGAAACACAAGTGCTTGATGTTGATGGTGTGTTTATTGCTATTGGTCATACACCGATGAGCGATTTGTTTAAAGGGCAAATTGATTTAGATAGTGAAGGATATATCGTTGTAAAAAACGGTGCTACCGGTACAAATATAAAAGGTGTTTTTGCTGCAGGTGATGTTCAAGATAAAGTTTTTCGTCAAGCCGTCACAGCTGCAGGACAAGGATGTATGGCAGCCTTAGAGGTTGAACGATTCTTGCAACATTGAGACCATTGCCTAATGATTCTTTTGAGCCCTTAACAGTATCAATGCGATCCTCAAATCCTCATTTACATAAAGTAAACTCCGGTTTTGCGGTTCTCTTGACACGTTAATCATCTCAAAATATTTCATTATGCAATGATCTCACATTAGGTTAGAAAAAATAACACTAAAGTTTCTTGGATTTTTTTATATGCATTTTCATCAAAGCTAAGGCTGGTATCCAATCAATTAAATGGATGTCAGCCGCAGTTTTGACAGTAAAGAATTTGTGAAGGCTATCGTTTTTTAACCAGCTAGTAAAAGGCTATTTTGCGAGTTAAAAGCAGTTTTAACTTGTTCAGTTAATAACTGTGGTTTTCCAAAATAATATCCTTGTCCTTCATCAGCGCCCAAGGATTTTACAAGATTAAGCTGTTCTTTTGTCTCAATCCCTTCACAAAGAATTTTAAGATTAATTTCTTTGCCAAGCCCAATCATATTTCTTAAAACTAATCGAGCATTCCTATTGCTTTCTGCTTTGTGGATAAAGCTCTTATCAATTTTAATCTTATCAACTTCAAGTTCGACCAGGTAGCGCATTGAAGCATAACCAGAACCAAAATCATCCAACGACACAATTACCCCTTTGTCACGTAATTGTCGAATGCACCGTGCTGCTGTTGATAAATTTTCTACAGTTGCGGATTCTGTAATTTCAATTTCAATCAGTTTAGGATTAATTTGAGCGGTCTCTATTGCCTGTAAAAGAAACTGAACAAAAGTATCATCTAAGGATGTTGGGGAAATATTAATAGCCAAAGTAGTGGATAAGTGAGTATTACGCTTAATAATAGATGTAATTTGCCCAACTAACCATCGATTTAACTGCGGCATTAAGCCATGTATTTCGGCAATTTCCACCCAACGGTCGGCAGAAATAAAGCCAAGCTTTGGATGATGCCAACGTAAAAGAACCTCTGAACCAATCATATTCAAGGTGCTTAGGTTAACTTGTGGTTGGATTGCAATTTGTAGCTGACTTGTGATGATTGCAAGTCGAAGCTCATGAGCTAAACCATGATTAAGCATAAAAAACTCCTTGTGATTTTTGGCTAATTTATCGTTTTTTTAGAAAAAAATTTCTATAACCTAAATCTGTGTACGATGATCAATTTTTTCAAGAGGCTGTGTCAGTATATTTTCTAAATATCTACCAAAAAAATATTAATGAAGCAAGAATATAAAATAAAAATCTTAATTAAGAGTAAAAATTTAGATAATTATGTTTTATTCAACCCATTAATTGTGTTCTTTTAATATATAAAATAGAACTTTAGTTTTACCAACGTTAATTAATATCGTATTTTTCTAAAAATTGACGAATGCTAATTAATACGATAGCTTCATGAAAAAAAAGTTATTTTTTAGGTTTGTAGAGCTGCCGATGCTTGATATACTTATTATGATCCAACGTTAGTATTATCTTTTAGGAAAAACTGTGTTAAATTGTATTTTGCTGCTGATAGTTACGATTATTCTATCAGGATGTGGCTGGCTATTTCCGACAGATAATCCTTATGAAGCAGCCTATAGTCTTGCAGATTATCCGGGAGTAGAATATGATGTTAACTTTCATATAAAGAGTGATTCTTCGATTGAATCCTTTATCAAAGAAAACTCTAAATTACAAATTTTAAAAAGTAAGCCGCCTATTAGCACAAATGCTTTGAGGTATCGTATCCTTGAAGATATGAAGCATATCAAAAGGGCTTTAAAGCATAAAGGATACTTTGATGTCAGTGTATCTGCTAAGTTAAAAGTGAGAACGTCTCCTAAAATTGTTGATTTAACTATTCAAACAGGAACTCAGTACAGTGTTGGGGGAGTGAGTTTAGAGATTCTAGATCATTCATCTAATCTTAATTTGACGCCCTCAAAGTTTGAAAAAATAATCAAAATTGAGCCTGGCGAGTTAGTTGATCAAGACAAAATATTTGAAGCCAATATATATCTTGAAAAGTATTTTAAAAATCAAGGATACCCCTTTGTTAAAGTGGAAGTTCCTGATGGTAACGTAAATAAAGATAAAAAACAGTTGTTTGTTATCTTTAAAGTACAGCTTAATCATAAACGCATTAATGGAAATACAACTGTTATAGGTCTGCAAACAGTACCTTCAACCTATGTGCATAATCGAATTGTTTGGCAAAAAGGTGATGTGTATGATGATCGTAAAATAGAAAGAACCAAACGTAAATTAATTGAAACTGAACTCTTTTCTTCTGTAACAATTACGCCTATTGAAAAAGGAGAAGATGATGAAGTTCCTCTCTCTATAGAACTCACCGAAGCACCACCACGTAGTATTGGTGCTGGTATTGAATATACTAATTCTAGAGGAATTGGAGGACGACTTATTTGGGCACATCGTAATTTATTTGGTGGTGGAGAAATGTTTACGATAGAAGCAAAGGGAAATCATAGTGAAGGTAAGGGCATTATCAGCTATGAAATACCTGATGTTTTTATTCCAGATCTTAATTTTGCGACTTGGTTCTCGGCACAGCACAATAATACGCGTGCCTATAAAGGGCAATCTTATGACGCGTATGTAGGATTCAATTGGCATACTGAGCACGTGCGAGCCGCAGCCGGCCTTGAATATGAACGATCAAAACTAACGCGGATGAAAATACAGCGAGAACACTATTTGTCCGTTCCTTTAATGTTATTGCTTGATATGAGAAATGACGTCATTAATCCTTACAAAGGTTGGCGTATTCTAACAGAAATAACGCCTTCTTATGGTCACCTGGGAAAATCAAATAAAATGTTGCGACTTTTAGTCAATGCAAATTATTACCTACGATTAATTAAAAGGGATATTTTTGTCATTGGTTTATGGACGAGACTTGGTGAAATTAATAGCATTAAAAATCAGGATATTCCCTTGAATAAAAGATTTTACTCAGGTGGCTTAAATTCTGTCCGTGGATATGGGTATCAAAAAATTGGGCCTATCGATGTCGATTCAAACCCTACAGGGGGTAGAAATTTAGCTGAAGGGGGAGTGGAGCCGCGCTTTAAAATAACAGATACAATTGGTGTTGTTGGGTTTATAGAGGCAGGTTCTGTTGGTAATTCAAAGCAATTAACCTATCAAGAAAAACGTTATTTTGTGGGGTATGGTGTGGGGGCACGTTATTATACGGCCATTGGTCCAATCCGTTTTGACATCGCCTTTCCAACCAAAAGGCGCACTATTAATGGGGCGCGTTATGATGCTCCTTTTCAACTTTACATCAGTATTGGACAGGCATTTTAGAAATGAAAAAATTGCTTAAGAAGCTTTCGTTATGCCTTGTTGGACTACTTGTCGTGGGGCTGCTTGTCATTCAAATTCCAAAAATAAATACACGTATTACTGAATTTGCGCTCAATATCGCCTTGCCCAAAGGGATGGAAGCGAGAATTAGCCCTCTTCATGGGGAATTTCCTTTTAATTTTATGATTGATTCTGTCAAGGTTTATGATCGAAATGGACAGTGGCTTAACGTAGAAAAACTAAGATTTTCCTGGGCTGCTGCAAGTATACTCTTTGGGAAAATAGATGTTTTAAAATTAGGAGCCGATACTGTTGATGTGCTTCGTTTTCCCGTTGCTTCCTCTCAAAAAATCTCGCAAAAAGGTGATTTGTTTTTTTCATTACAGATAGAGAATTATTTTGTTAATCACTTACGCATTGCGCCGTGGTTTTCAGGTGCTGTTAAGTTGTATGGAGACGCATTATTATACTCAAACGATGCAGATTTTTCATTGTTTTTGGAAACAGTCGATCAATTAGAACATGGAGATGCTGATTTACTAGAATTAACAATTCATAAATCAAGTGATCATCTTAAGATTTTTGCTGAAGCAGCTGATTCTTTAACCAGACTCAGAACAATTGCGCCCGAATTAACAAATAAAATTAAAGAAGGTGATTATGAATTTCATATTGATCTTGATGCAAACCTGGATGGAACAGGTGTTACAGGTAGTTGTACTGGAGCAATTAATAATTTTTTGAGCACAGATGTAAAATTTGATCATTTTATCGGTGATCAATTAGACTTTGACATTAATATACAGCTTGATGATGTTCAAAAAAACCTTATTGGCAAGGGCAATTTTTCCACGTCTAATAATATTAAAGCCAAATGGAATTTAACCTATGATATCAATGAAAAGGTTTATTTATCTGATTTGAAGGCAGCTTTGCCTCAAATTGAACATTTATTGACTGATGATTGTAAACAATTCAGTGGTGACATCGGAGCTACTCTTCACGCAAAAGGGCAGGTAGGGCATCATCACCAGGTTGATTGGGCAATCACAGGGCCAACTGCTTTTGGGCATAACTTAGAAAAAAACACTGGGAATGTTTTTTTTGAAAATCAAAAGGGATATTTTTCAACACAGCTTACACACCCTCATTTATGTACATCTCTTAGCGGAAAGTTTGAAGTTGATGACAAATTACTATCTTTTAACTCTGTACATTTAAAAGGGCAAAAACACAATGCCACTGCCAGTGCGATAATAGATTTGGATAATTATCAGATAGACGATCTTGATGTGCAATTGACAATTGAAAGCATACAACCATTCTTAAAATTTATTGGAAAGGAAGGTTCTGGGCATTTACAAACAGCAATTACCAAGAAAAGAGGGCGTTATGATGTAACGTTTAAGGCCGATCAACTTATCTATCAAGATATCGGATTTCAAACAATTACATCAAAAATGAGTGTTTTAAATCCTAAAAATTTTAAAATGGATTTAGAGACTGGTGTTGGGCATTGCAAGCAAGTAAATATTGATTCAATAATTTTAAAAGCTGATTCTGCTAATGGAAAAGGGCGTTTTTCTCATCAGATTAATGCACCAGACCTACAACTGATCACGAATGGTAGTTTAGCTCTAGATCCTCAAAACTGGAAAGTCCTTGTTAATAATTTAAAGTTTGTTCATCAAGAGCAATCAATTCTTAATGTTGTCAAGCCATTAGCCATTGATATCTCAAGTGACACGCTAAAAATTGGGGCAAATAGGGTCAAATTAAATGTTGGGGAAATAAAGTTTACAGATCTTATGTTTGGAAAAACATATACTGGAAAGCTATCACTGGTGGACGTAACGCCGCAAATTTTTTCTCTTATACTAAATGACCAAGAAGTTACGGGGAAAATTAAAGGAGATTTAGAGTTTTCTACTCATCAAAATTCACCTTACATCATGGGGAAATTGGATTTCCAAGATATATCTATCCAGAATAGCTTTCGCAAAAATCGTAAAACAATTTCTTTTGCTACAGACGTTAAATTTCAAAATCAACAATGGGCATTAAAATCCAATTATCATGATACTGAATCCTCAAAACTAGAAATACAAGGAACAATTGCGACCCCAACATTAATTCCTCAAGAGACGGCACCTATCACCATGCGTGCACGCGGTCATATCGATCTTTCGATATGCAATGCTTTTATTTGGTGGGGAGATCGATTAAAGGGGCAATTGAAAATTGATGTGTCAACCTCAAATACTCTTTCGAAAATGCAGCATCAAGGAACGTTTAGTCTGCATGAAGGAGAATACGAAAATGCTGAATTTGGTACCGTGCTGCGACATATTGACCTAAATGCTTCTTTAAAAGGATCAATGCTGACGATTACAAAATTGTCAGGTAAGGATTTTAAAGAGGGGCACTTTTCAGGTAATGGAACTGTAAAATTGGCAGATTTAGCTGCGATTCAACCTCAAATATCTTTAATGTTAACTAAGATGCTGGTTGCCAATAACGATATTATTGCATTGAATGTTTCAGGAAAAATTGATATAAAACCGCTCAAAAAAGATTCCTTTGTTATTGGTGGTGAGATGCAATCTAATTTTGGAGATGTTTTTCTGGAAGACTCTGTTCAAAAAATCAAAAATATCAATATGATTGAAGTTACAAAACAATCACTGTTGTTTGGTAAATCTCGTAAAAATCGCACTAAAACTCCAACACAATCTCTTTATGACTTAAAAGTACGTATCCCCGATAATCTTTTTATGGAAGGTCGTAATATTAAAAGCAGGTGGGGAGGTGACTTACATATCCAAGGGGCTTTAAATATGCCAGAAATAAAAGGAGCTGTTGAAATTGTTCGTGGTCGAGCAGATATTCTTGGCAAACAAATGGCCTTTAAAAAAGGGAGTAAAATTTCTTTTATCACTTATAAAAATGAAGTAGAGCCCGTTCTTGATATTAAACTTGAAAAAACTATTCGTGAGGTCATTTTAATGATATGGGCGCATGGGATGGTTAGCGATCCTAAAATTGATTTTATTTCGAATCCTGCACTTTCTCAAGAAGAAGTAGTCTCTTTTCTGTTATTCGGTAAGCCGCTTAGCTCCGTTTCTGCAGCCCAAAGTTTACAACTTGCAACAAGGCTTGCGGCTATTAAAACAGGAAAAGATGGGGGGAACTTAATGGATCAATTCCAAGAAGCCTTTGGTTTAGATGAATTTTCAGTGGGAGGAAGTGACTCAATCGATGATTTACAAGATTCTCAAGAGCCAGGTTTGTCAAATGGATACGCTGTACGTGTAGGCAAGCAACTTAATGACCAAGTTTACTTTGGTGTTGAGCAAGAACTAGGTGCAGGTTCAGATACCAAAGCACTCGTTAATATTGATATTACCAAAGATACCAAAATTAATCTAGAAGCTGGCTCTACCGGTGGATCTATTGGATATATGTGGGAAAAACGGTATTAGCTTCGCTTACATAGTTTTCGTAAATTAGTAAAGAGAAGAAAGTAAAATAATATCATCATTATTAGAGAAATGATTATAGAACTGATATAACTAATATTGCTAAAGTAACCTGGATCTATAAATCTATAGATTGCGGTGGGCGTTAAAAAAGCATTATTATAATCCTTAAATGTCATTGTGTTTTGCAAAAAGGCAGGGTAAAGATTGAGCGTAAGAATGCGTTTAAATCCATAAAAATATAGCCCATAACTGCCGATAAAAGACCAAGTATTTGTGTAAATTCTCATAGGAAAAGTCGGATGAGCAATAAGAGGCTCATTGCCGTTAAATGGGAAAATTGCAAAAAAATGATCTCTAAAGACGTCAAAAGAATTGTTTTTTATTAAAAAATTAAGGACGATTGGAAAAAACGCAAAGGTAGCGATTGCAATTGTTAAAATAAGTACATTGGTGCGCCACGCAATAGACCAGTAGATTTTAATAATGTTCCATAATGTTGGATAATGATTGGTCATAGTGGCAATATTCTTCATTTTTTGGTATATATCGTTCCGCGTGTCGAATTCACATTAACCTATTATATAGTGTAAAAGGAAATCTGATTGTTTAAAAAGATATTTTTAAATTTATTTAGTATAATAGTCTTGCTGCCGATTTGTATATTTAGCTGGTTGCTTGTTGGGCCTAGAGGCGTATATACCGAAGTTGATCACGGCGAAGATAAGGTTATATTAATTGAAAAAGGAAGTCGTTCCGAAGATATTGCTCAAATTTTGTTAGATAAAAATTTGATTCAAAATCAATATATTTATTATGCAGCTCTGTTATTATCACAGCAATATGGAAAATTGAAAGCAGGTGAATTCCTTATTCCTGCGCACGCACGACCTTATGATATTATGAAAATTCTTTGCTGCGGGCGAGTCATTGTCCATTCTATCACATTTCCTGAGGGTATTACTGTTGCCGAAGTGGTGGAACGTCTTAATCAATTGGATAATCTAAAGGGGACTATCTCTGTTATTCCTGAAGAAGGGACGCTATTGCCAGAAACCTATACATATGTTTATGGCGATACCAAAAACTCGATTTTAACAAGAATGGAAAAATCTATGGTTAAAGTGGTGACTGAGCTATGGGAAAAACGTTCCTCTTCAGTGAATTATAAAGATATTCATGAAGTTATTATTATGGCTTCGATTATTGAAAAAGAAACAAGTCGACCTGAAGAGCGATCACACATTGCAGCTGTTTTTCTTAACCGTTTAAAAAAAAGAATGAAATTACAGTCAGATCCTACGGTTACGTATGGTTTAACATTGGGAAAATCTAAGTTAGGGCGTGATTTGTTGAGGGCGGATCTAATGTCTCAAACTCTTTATAATACGTATGTGATCAATGGATTACCCCCTTCACCAATTGCTTGCCCTGGGATGGATGCCTTAAAAGCAGCACTTAATCCTATAGAAACAAATGATTTGTTTTTTGTTGCGAATGGAACGGGAGGGCATACCTTTAGTTCCACATATGCTCAACATTCTAGCCATGTGCAAGTATGGCGTAATATTCGTAAAGGCGAGAAATAGGATTTCTTGAGCTATCTCATCATGAATGTAATTCCTGAAACTATTGATCTTATTGTATTTTTAAAAATAGTTGCCTGGAAGTTAATAAACAGTTAAAGAAAAGAGTTGCAAAATCTGTGAGATTTGCTATTTTTCTAAGGTATTCACATTGGGGTGTAGCCAAGTGGTAAGGCAGCGGGTTTTGGTCCCGCCATCCTGGGTTCGAATCCTAGCACCCCAGCCACTTTTACTAATGGCAAATTTCTTAGCTAAATTTAAACACAATATGATTAGGTTGTATTATGTTATAGCTGACTGTTGTATTAAGACTGCATGCTAAAAGATAAGCTAAGTATCCTATGACACCTCGTGAAGTTAGCTCGTCTTTATTTGTTTCTGCTTTTAGTGATGCAATCACTTCTTCATTAAGTTTGACGTAAGAACCTGTAATTTCAATGGAAAAATCAGGGTAAATAGAGATTTTTCCACCTCGTGGTAAACAATCCAATGCAATCAAAATAATAGCCACTATTAATCTTACAGCATTACCGGGAATTGTGTCTTCAATCTGGCATAGCCAGTCAATTTGAAATTTATCAAGATCAATTGATTTATTAATAATACGTACCGCATCTGTGAACGCAGGTCTGTCTTCTGAGTTCGTATATCCCGACAAACATCGAAGAAGTTCAAGTTTGTTCATCGCGGATTTGATGCTAAATTGTAGGATCTTTTGTGGTCCATCCGGGTCATCAGATTCTGGAAGCATATCAAGGCCAATAGAGATAGCACTTAATGGTGCAGCGAGGTCGTGACATAGACGAGAACACATAAGATACATGAGTTGAAGATCGGTTTGCATAAAAGATTCCAAAAATTTAAACTGACTAGTAATATTAGTATAAATAATTTTTCAATACATTCAAATTTTGTTGACGGAATTTTAAGAGTAACTTAATAATACTTCAGCATGATGGTTTTGTTAAAAAAACCTGAATGACGAAATAATATCTTTTTGGAGAAAAAAATGAACAAGTTAATTATTGCTCTTGCTGCTATCGTTGCTACAACAACAATTTCTGTTGCTGAAGAAGCAAAAGTAAAAAAAGCAGATGCTGCAGTTGTAGAAGCAAAAATTGCTGATAAAAAAGCAGATGTTGCTGAAAAAGAAGCTGAATTAGCCAATAAAAAAGCTAAAAAAGAAGAGAAGTTAGCTAAAAAAGAAGAAAAATTAGCTAAAAAAGAAGCTGATAAAGAAGAAGAAAAGAAATAGTTCTTTAACAAGATTTGTTTTTTGAATTTTAAGAAAGGTGCGCATCAATGTTATGCCACCTTTTTTTAATTAAGAAAAAATTTATATTTAACTTTGTAAGATAGCCTATATGTTTCCTATGGACGAGGAAAAAATGAAGGCTGTTGGATATTTTGAGCCAGAATTACTGGCAACTCCTAAATGTTTGATTGATATTGACGTAGATATGCCAGTTGCGGAATCTATGGATTTATTAGTTGAGGTTAAAGCAGTTTCTGTAAACCCTGTTGATTATAAAATACGTGCTTCTCGTCGAGCAGAACAAGAAATACCTGTCATTTTAGGTTGGGATGCTGCAGGAGTTATTATGGATATAGGCGAAAAAGTACAAGGTTTTAAAAAAGGTGATTTAGTCTATTATGCGGGTGATTTAATGCGTCCCGGTTCTAATGCACAGTATCAAGCTGTAGATCATCGACTGGTGGCAAAAATGCCAAAATCTCTGAGTTTTGCTGATGCTGCTGCATTACCCCTTACATCTTTAACAGCGTATGAAGGACTATTTAGTAAATTAAAAGTACCGATGGATAAAGAATTTAATATTTTAATTATCGGTGGAGCAGGGGGAGTTAGCTCTCTTGTTTTACAACTTGTTAAAGCCCTGACAAAAGGTAGGGTATTTGTGACGTATGGTCGTCAATCTACAAAAGAATGGCTTGAGGAATTAGGCGCAGATGGACTCATTAATCGTCAACAGACGTTGCTAGAGGGAATGCAAAAGCTAAATCTTCCCTATTTTGATAGTATTTTTTCAACAACACATACTAAAGAATATTTTTCTGAATTTTATCGAATTCTTCGGCCTTTTGGTGACGTTTGCTTGATCGATGACCCTGATATTTTAGATATTGTTTCTTTAAAAAATAAATCTGCAACTATAAGTTGGGAAGCTATGTTTGCCAAATCGCTCCATAAATATGATATGGAAAGCCAAGGTGAAATTCTAACTACAATTGCTGATTTAGTGGATAGTGGCAAGATACGCTCAACAACCACAACTGTTTTAAATGGATTAACGGCGAGTAATTTTATAAAAGCGCATTCTATTTTAGAATCAGGTACATCTACTGGCAAAATTGTGGTGGTTTATTAAAAAATCCTCCTCAGGTTAAAAAAATAATTTGCGCTTTAGAAAATTCATATCATATATAAAACAATTAAATTATTTTTATGAGTTAGCTAAAATGGTTATTGTCAGATCCTTTTCTTATCTATCCTTAACTACAGGATTATGGAAATGCAGTTGATAAAGATGCAATGGAAAGTGTGATTATAAAAAGAGATCGAAATTCAAAAAAAAGGATTTGTCAAAGAGATGATGATAGCAATGAATCCCCAAAGAAAAAACACAAAGGATCTGAATCCGATACATTACATGAGCTTCCTTCGGAAATTTTAGGAACCATCGTTTATTTTTTGCCCGAAGAACAGTTTGATAAGAAGAGCCAGTTATATAACCAGATCCCCACACTGGAATAGAACTTCCAACATATTAGAACTAAATAATATTATTAGAGATTCCTGGGAATTGAGTGATCTTGTGTGTAGTGGTGATGAGTGTGCAAAGGAGAAGATCAACACCCTTGCATAAAGCCAGAATATGAAAGAGCGAGAGACAGTGGTTTGGGCTCTGAGTGATCTTGTGCTGCAGAACAATGAATGGACAAGAGAGAGGTTAACGATCTTTAAAAAGTAGGAATCTGAGTTAATACATAAAGTTTTGATTTGATCTGACAAGTTTTGGCGCTATGTGGCTTTACTGTCAGATTAAATTTCAGATTAAATTAATGTGAGTTCGACGTAAGAAATAACTTAAAGCTTAGGAAAACAAAAAGGAATCGTCATGGCGAAGAACATCGTTCCGTAGCCATCCAGAAAATACATGGATTACCACGGGGCGATGCCCTTCGTAATGATAGATTCTCTTATTTATTTATGTCTTTACATCATTTCTTACATCGAATTCACGTTAAATTAAGATTAACAACTTTTTTTACTAGCTACTTTCCTCTCTTGTTTTTTTTAAAATTTGTTTATATTTCAACAGATTATCTGATTTCTTAAACAATATTTGCATTAGGTTAATTTAAAGCTCCAAACTTCATCAGGGTGCGTATAGGGAAATAAATTTTGCATGTTGTCGTTAGCTATATAATCATAGGATACATAACCAAATCCATTCTCTCCCCACTGACGTCCCCATGAATTAGCAAATTTAAAGCGTTGAGTCGTGTCATCGTATCCCACTAGAGTAATGGCATGAGCACCAATGGGGATTTCATGATAGCTAGGCATCGGAATAATACCTGTTTCTTCAGTTTCAAGGGATGGAAAGACATTGATGCCACACAAAACAGGATTTTTTTGGGATAAAAAATGTTTGATGAGAGCTACATCATTGGAAAGCTTGGTATGTTTAAAGCTCAATCCTTTAAAAATTTGACGGGGTTCACTATAAGTCTCTGATGATGGCCTTTCTTTAAATTTTACCTTATCATTAATGTAAGGCCCCATGTTATTTCTTGGCAGGCGCCAAAAACGGTAATAGCTTGAATGGCGTCTGTAAGGCTGGCTCCTATGTCTTCTTCTATTGTATGTGTTAATCGGCGTTCATTGTAATAAACAAAAAGAGGTGAAAACGTCATTGGCTGTTCTTTTAGTTTTGAATAATAATATTCAAGTGAAATGATCATTGACATTGCTGTGCATGTTCCTAAATCTCCTTGCTCACGAATACATGATATTTCATAACTAAAATCTACTTGAGGAGCTAAAATTGATGATGTAAGTGAGGCTGTAAATTTTTTTGGCGTTTCGTACTTTAATGCCCATTGATAGCTGGTGCTTGTTTCAGATGGAATTAATTGATAGCGATGACGCGGTGAGGTAAGAGGGCTGCTTTCATCAGGTACATCTACTCGTCTTTTTCAGCTGCCCATGTAAATGAATGAATAACACCTAAACTGACGACAATTGTCAAAATATTTTTCGCAATATTTTTCGCATTAGCGAAAATCCATGGTACCATATGACTACTCCTTATTTGTGTTGCAAAAAAGTCCCGGTATAACTTTTGCATCATAAGGGTAGAAAACTTAAGATATCGTTAAGACTCTACTAATATGCATGAAAATTTCTCAAAATTTAACGCAAGATTGAGTTGGAAATCTAATTATGAACTAGAAAGATAGTCAAATAAAACAGTTCCATAAGGTAAGGTTGTATTAACAATATAATGCAGGCCATCGATGACCTTTATAACAGGTAAGTCAGCGAGAGGTGCATTTACATGGGGGATAAGATGTAATCGTGCAGGGCCTCGCCATGCACTTTTAAGCACAATGTTCGTCATTTGATAGCCAACTAATTGAGCAATAGCAGCTTCGCCATTAACATCAGGAATTAATTTTAAGTTAACTTGTATTTTTGAAAGTTTATCTTTGATGGCTTGTACATCATGTTGGTGAGTATTTTTATGAATAAGATTTTCATGCTTGTATCCCATTGTTCCCAAGGAAACAAGTTGACCAGCATAATGCAATGTTCCTGTAAATGTATCATGAACAAGTTCTAATGTGGGTAAAGCATGTTTTTTTGGAAACCCCCAAATTTCACGCCCCGCTGCAATCGGTGGTTCACAGTCAAGGTACATTTGCGTTGTGTAATTGACGCTTTTTCCATTGAATAATGCCGGAATAACGATGCCTGTTTCTGTGTATTTTCCAAACCCAGAACTATCTGGCATTTTGATAAATTCATAATAAACTAAATTGCTTCCATCTGGAATTAAAGGTTCAGGAAGGGCATCTTCAATTGCTTTGGGATCTGATTCATAAATAATTACCATATATTCACGGTCAATAAATTCATAAGGCCCCTTAGGATAGCTCGGGCTGTTTATAGGCATAGAAGCAGAAGAGATAATTTTATTTTTAGAAATCATTTTAAGAATACGCATCATTGAAATGGCTTAGTTAAATGATACTTAAGAAGTGTTAGTTTTTTATTAAGACGAGAAGGAAGTTATTCGAAAAATTATCGCAAATAGTCAGGCAATAAGATTAAATTTTTCATTTAGCTATTTATAGGAAATTTTTAAATATATTTATATTGCATATAAAATTTTATTTTTGTAAATTTCATCAATAAATATTTTTATGAGGAATTATTAGAAAATTTGCAATGCTTATAATTAGATTACAAAAAAATATATAAATTAGTCTGTTTTAGGATTTTTAATTAAGAAAGTGCTTATGAAAAGCTTAATTTAGCGATGAAACCACAAAAATAATAAAAGGGGAATCATATGATGAATGCTAATTTGGATAAGAAAGTTTTATTAGAGAGTGATAATGATATTTTATCTCTTGATACAATTCTTAAGAAAAATGAAGAGTATAAAAATAATTTTCGAAAAAATTTATTGTTTGAATTAATGAGATCAGGGCAACTTTCTTCTCCAGAAAAAAAAGAGAAATTCCTAGGCTATTTTCAAATTTGGTCAACATACTTTCAAAGAATGATGCTTTTAAAAACGGCTCTTTGTGAAGACCCTGTTTTTACTCCCTTATTTTATCAGCATCTTGATGAAGAATATGGGCATGACAAAATCCTTTTTCAGGAACGAGAGACCAAAAATATTTATAATGATGCAATATTAGAGGCTATCAGCAACTGGTTTTTTTCAAAAATGCTGTCTTTTAGCCCTTATGAGCAGCTTGTATTAGTTAATTTATGTTTAGAGGTTTCTTCTACAATATTTCATGAATACGCTATACTCGCTCTTGATCCTGATAAAAAACTCAGTTATTTTCAGTTACATGAAGAGTTAGATGTAAATCACGGAAAAATTGGACTTTTTTTATTAGAAAATCTTACGCAAAGCCATTATAGTCGCTTACTTGATATACAAAATATTTCATGGGACATGTCTGAGGCTTTAATGAAGCGTATTGCTGAACTTACCATGAAGATAGGATAAATTTAATTTTAAATATTAAGAATTTGATCTATTCTACTAGCAAATATAAGCTATGGTAGTATGTCATGATTAAATTTTTAAATTTCCACAAACTAGCTTTATCATTAAAAGAAGATATTTCTCCTTCTTTAATGAAGACTTTTGGAATATTTGGCCTTATTAATTTTCCATTGCTTTATCTTTTAGGAGCTTCGCTATTAGGTGAAAAAGTAAGTGCACTACCGTACGCTCTATTGGTTTATAGCCATCACATATTGCCTCCCCTTTTTTGCAACTTATATGTTTATAGCAAATGAAGGATCAATAGCTTGGCAAGTAAAAATAACAGTCGCGATGTTTTGGCTCATTTTAGTTACTAATTGGCTTCAAACCCTTGTTATTTTATTTCTAGGAATCACGTTAGCTTTTTTCGCGTTTACTGTTTTTTCCGGAGCAATTTCCATAGGAATAAACAATATGTGGGGTGACATCCTCAATTATATCTGGGCAATTGTTATTGCTAGTATTTTTGCTCGTCGACAAGAGATTATTCAACAAGAAAAACTCGCTTCTCTGCGTACGCTTGCTGGAGCCGTAGCTCATGAAATGCGAACACCCTTATTTTTAATTTCTACGATATCCTATCGCTTAAAAAAATATTTACCTCTCCTAGTTAAATCTTATAACTTAGTTAAGGATGATAAGGAGAATCAAAATTTAATAGAGCCACATCAGTTAAAAGCGATCAAAGAAATTCCTCAAAATATTGAACGAATAAATCGCAGTGCCTTTACTTTTATTGATATGCTGTTAATGAATTTAAAGGAAAACTTTAAGTATACTCCAACAACAGTTTATTCCGTTCAGCAATGCATAGAAGAAGCACTAAAAAACTATCCTTTTTTGAAGGGTGAAAGAAGTATAGTCATGCACACAGCTGATGTGAATTTTAAATTCAAAGGTAATGATTTGTTTGTTCAACATATAATGTTTAACTTGTTGAAAAATAGTCTTTATTATATAAAGGCTGCTAATAAAGGAAAAATTACAATTATCCCTCGAATCGAAAAGGATTATAATAAACTTTATTTTAAAGATACAGGTGCGGGTATACCTGCACATATTCTCCCTTATATTTTTGATAAATTTTACAGTCAAACCAAATATGGGACAGGAATAGGATTGACCTTTTGTAAAATGGTCATGAAAAATTTAGGCGGGGATATAATTTGTCATTCTAAAGAAGGTGAATTTACTGAATTTATTTTAAGTTTTCCCATTATTAAGAGTTTTTAAATATTTAGTAAGAATCTAAAAATATATTTTATAGTCAAAGCTTAAAAGATTCTTTGAGGAAAAAATAAATGAGTATATTTATACTGCCCCTAGTTTGTTTGAAAAAAAGTTGAATTAAGAGAGTCTTTTTGTTGAGTTAAACAAAAGGAAAACGGAAATGAAA
>DYSP01000051.1 GCA_020718185.1 Candidatus Odyssella sp.
GGGTTGACCTTTGTTTGGGAAATCTTACGGGTTACTGTTCGAAAAACAATCTCCACATATCTGTTTCAGGAATGAATGCTCCCACCTTCTTCAGTATCCCTTTGAAAGCGCTTCCAGAACATAAAATAGCTGTTGTCATATTTTCATAATTATGTTCAGGGATTTGGAGCACATAGCCATTTGAATTTAAAATGAAGTCTTTCCCTATAGTGTAAACCTGCCCATCTAAATACAAATGAGAAAGCGTGTTGGTGCTATAAAGGAAATTTCTTCCAATTTTTTCTACTCCTGGTAAAAGTAAGACAATCTTCCTTAATGAGTTTTGATAGCGTTCTATCCCTATCACCCCACTTGACAAGAAACTATCACTAATTTCTTTAACGCATGCGTTAGGATCGTTAATTATTAAGTTCTGTAGATTTTGGGGAAATGCTGAACTACTTAAACAGATTCTCCCCTCTCTTATATAACGCCCTTCCCCTTCTAAATTTAACCGTAGAACTGTTTCAGGGAAAGACCGTAAGTGTTTTTCCAAGAGGGTTAAACTCTCGGTGTTGACGTACTCATCGTCTTTGTAATAGGGTAAGTTGCTGCCAGAGATATCTATAATACATAGAGCATTTTTGTTTCCTCTGAGAAAGGCTTTCACGTATGCCCGTTTTTCCGCAAAGTCGTCAACTGATAGAGGTAAAACATATGGAAGATTTGGGTCTATAGGCGGTGGAAGAATATCTTGTAAATTTAGGCGTTGATAATCCTCCAGTGATTCTATGTTGGTATGCTTACCGGAGGCCCACGCTGGGGCGAATACCACGGCAATCAAACAAAAAAATGCAACAATCTTTTTCATGATTTTTCCTTGTTTTATTGAAAAATAATACACGATGAATTCGTAACTCTCTACGACCAATAAGTCAACAGGGAATCGTCATATATGGACCATTCTGTATTGCAAGATAAAAAAGTTTAACCTCTAAAGAATATTGCAGTCATATATCCGGCTTATTTTTGAGTTAATTTACAAACTCTAGCCTTGAGGAGATCTGCGTGTGCTTTCATTGGCTCAATCAAGTTATCGGCAATCAATAGATTGCCATGACGATTCCAGAGCTTACAAAAGTGGTTTATCCATTTGGGCTCTCATTATTTACCTCTAGCAATTTTGTGAAAATCATCGGGTTCAATCATTAAAAATGGTTAAACTTCTGTCTGATAAACTGTGTGTTTAGTTAGTATTGCCCATAATATTCGTGCATTTTTATTGGCTAAAGCAACACAAGCTTTATTATACCCTCGTCTTTGAATCAAATCTTTTAACCACTGACTAAGCTTAGTTTTTTTTGAGGAAGCACGCATAACGACGGATCTTGCGCCATGAACCAGTAATGTTCTTAAATAAACATTCCCTCTTTCTAATGCCAAGTAAAACATTCTTTCCGCCACTGGAAGATTGACGGGGAACTAAGCCTAGAAAAGCAGAAAGTTGGCGAGCTTTGTTAAAGACTTTCCCATCACCAACAGCAGCAATAAGGGCACTTGCAGTTAAAGGGCCAACACCATCTACTTGAAGAAGACGCTGGCAAATCTCTGACTCTTGGCATAACTGCTTTATTTTATGATCATAAAGATTTATCTGTTCATCCAGATATTTAAACTGTTCATATAAATTCCAAAATAATGATTTTGCCATTGACGTTAAATAAGAGCAGTCATCTTCAAGAAGAGTAGGAACTAATGTCCGGAATCTACTAATTCCTTGAGCCATAACAAGGCCGTATTCTGCTAAAAGACCTCGCACTTGATTAACAAGTCCTGTTCTTTGTGCCATCAACCGGCTTCTTATCCGATGTACGGCTTGAATGTCTTGCTGTTCAATTGTTTTAATAGGGACGAAACGCATTGATGGTCTGGTAACGGCTTCACATATCGCTTCAGCATCATTCATGTCATTCTTATTTGTTTTAACATATGGTTTTACATATTGAGGGCTCATTAGCCTGACTTCATGTCCAAAGTTCTCAAATTTACGTGCCCAATAATGAGCGCCACCGCAAGCTTCCATTCCTATAAGACAAGGAGGAATAGTGCAGATAAATTCAGCTAATTTATTTCTGGAAAGCTTTCTTTGTAAAATAATCTTACCTTTTTCATCTACACCATGCAGTTGAAAAACATTCTTTGCTAAATCAATACCTAATACGCTAATTTTACTCATAGATGGATCTTTCTTCTAAAAGGGGAGGTGTTAGACAAGCTTCCGCCTAACCGCATCTTGAAGCTTTAAACCGGAAATTTCCCAATGTTTGCCTGGTATTCTTTTTGTGCTTCTTGGATTGAAAGACGTGAGTATATTTCGAGGGATTGGCGGCTCTCATGCCCTGAGTAGGGTTGGATCAGTGCATCATCTATACCCTGCTTTTTAAGCCCACGTAAGCAAGAAGTGCCTTAGCTTATGAGGATAAACGGAACTTTCTATGCCGGCAGCTTGGGTATATTTCATTAGTATCTTGCGAATTCCGCGATCCGAGTAACTTTTCTTCCATGAAGACTCAAAAAGATAGACAGCATTTTTCTCAGTCATCTGAGTAACGTACATTGAAAATACTTCCCTAAAAGCCAAAGGGAATGGGACAATACGATCTTTCCCGCCCTTGCCCTGATTTATTCGAATCTGACACCGGTCAATATCAATATCACTGATTTTGGCACGTAGGGTTCATTTGCACAAAGGTACGTAAAGTATCATAAAGGTTTAAGTAAATGCTTAATTTTACAATATAAAAAAGCTTTCTTGTCTTCCTAAAATTTCTACGAAAAATAGACAAAATTTTAGGAGTTAAAAAATGATAAATTACATATTATAATCAATTGATTAATAAAATTACTGTGGTACTTTACGTACCTTTGTGCAGATGAACCCATCATTGGCAAAATTCTTATTGTTGTAAGGATTGAGTAAGGTGAGATCCGTGACTTGATCTTGCTCACTGACAATGGAATTGATCAATGAAATGAGTAAATCCTTGTTTTCTTCCACACCAAAGATTTTCTTAAAGGCGATATCAACGCGCGGGTTAATGTAGGTCATGATCGTTGTCCTTTGGTAAGCCTTAGGCCTTAGCGTTAATAGCCTCTTTTAAATACTTACTCGCTGTAAAGGTAGTGATGTTCTTAGCTGGAATATCCATAGGATCACCAGTGTGAGGATTGCGTCCCGTGGTAGCCGCCCTCTTCTTCACTTTAAAAATTCCAAATCCCGCGATACTGATCGATTCTTCTTTTTGTAGGACGTTGGTAATCACCTGAAAAACGGCATCCAAGGCTTTCTTGGCTTGATCTTTGGTTAAGGCTGATTGATCGGCTAGTTGTTTAATCAGATCGTCTTTTTTCATTACTGCTTTCCTTCTTCATCTTATGCGATTCTATAAAGCATGGTTTTTCTTTTTGATAGGCTGAGGATCTATGTTCAGGCAACAGCAATCTTATCAGGGTTACGAGATGAAGGAAAACGCCCCGCCTCTTTTTCTAGCTTGATGAAATAATAAACTCCCCATAAATAAGCTGTGGATAAAGGCATTACAAGTATCCAAAGACCATAATGACCAAACATCTCCGTCAAATATACTAACCCAAAGGAAGTAACTATATATATTAAAGCGCGGGTCACCGCAAAAACGAGGCTCACAGTAGAAAAACGCCTAAGTATTGGAAAAGAGCTAATAAAGATTGACGTTCCTGGGAGATCGCCCAAAAAGAAAAATGCGAGTATCGCTTGAAACAAGAATACAGAATGATAACCAGTAGAATTGGACAAAAGTATAGGAAAAATAATAAAAAATGAAATAAAAATTTTGGTTCTAATACTTAGCAATTTTAATGGGTGGGATTTAGAACTCAACAGAGCCCATAGAATTACAGATGCACAACCAACCAAAGATAATAAGAAATTATGAAAAATAACATTTTCTGCGGAATAACCATATACTTGCTTGAGAGTAAGATTCATATAAATAAATGTTAAATAAAATGAAAGAGGCCAACCACATTGAATAAAAAAGTAAGCCGTAAGTTTCTTTTTATCTACTTTCTGACTCCTAATAGATTCTTCTAATTCATATTTTTTAATTGATCGTGTATTGTTAGCAATATATTTCTCTTCAATTTTTCTTTGCTTTAATTTTTTAAGATGAACGAATTCAGGGGTTTCTCTCAATCTTATGCGTGCAATAGATCCTACTACTGCAATAGCAGCTCCTATCCAAAAGGCGATTCGCCAATTAAATCCAAAGGTGGTAGCAACAACAGAGATTCCAAGAGCAGCCATAGCCCCTATATCCGAAGCTACCCCAATGAAAGCAACGGCGGGATATTGGACGGGGGGTTTTGTAATCTCTGTTACATAAACTTGAGCCCCTATAATTTCCCCCATTGACGACATCCCTTGAATAACTCGGCATATTGTAATTAACCAAGCAGCTGCAATACCCACTTGATCATAAGTAGGTAAATTAGCCATGAGTATACAGGATACAGACATCATAGTTGTAGTAATAACCACTGTTGCCTTTCGGCCTATGTTATCTCCTATCCATCCAAACAAAAGAGCCCCAAATGGCCTAAAAACAAAAGTTGAACAAAAAGCAAATGAAGAAAGAAGAGCAGTGGTATGATAATCGGTTTTAGGAAAGAAAAGTTCATTTAGTAATACCGCCATGTGAACGTATAACATCAAATCGAAATATTCGAGGAAAGTCCCGATCTGTAATAGTCCGAGTGCTTCTTTTTGTTCACGGTTTAACGACGATAGTATACCCAATGCAGCCTACATCTCATGAGCCATTAAATCAAATTAGTTAACTTTTTATTTAAAAAAGGATAAGTGAAAATTTATCATGTTTTAACCATGCAATGACTACGAAAAGCGTACGGATATCAGTTCAAGCCTTGGCTTTGCGTGTTGGCTTAAATGTTTCAGGATGCCATTTCTCAAGTATCGCCGTTTGTAACATCGCCTTTGGGTTCCTTACATTTCCTCGTTCTACCTATAGATTGACACACTTTAACGCATTCTTCACAACCTCAATATCGTGATCTTTGAGTATCTTTTTAGCGATAGCCCTAGTAAAGCCGTATTCACCAAACGCCTCAATAAGCGCGAGATCAGAACGATACTCCTTGGGTAACGGAGGTATGGATTGCTTAGGTGACTGCTCTTTCTTAATCGTCCATTCGATCGTGACAACCTTACGGGATTCTTTTATCTCCTCGTAATCAACATCGTAGTCCGTCTTATTGTTTATTTCTTGTTTCGCTTTTTCTATAACCTTGCGTTTTAACATGCCATATCCAGCATATTCATCAGGTTTCAATCCACATAAAAGGCGTAACTCTTCTACAGGTATTTTTCGTTTGCCTATGTTGGGTTCATTTGCACAAAGGTACGTAAAGTACCATAAAGGTTTAAGTAAATGCTTAATTTTACAATATAAAAAAGCTTTGTAATGCCCCCAGTTTAGCAAGCATATTTTAAAGGAGTCTGTTGTTGTTTA
>DYSP01000025.1 GCA_020718185.1 Candidatus Odyssella sp.
TTGATCATCGAACTGACCCCCTTGGTCATCGAACTGACCCCCTTGGTCATCGAACTGATCACCTTGATCATCGAACTGATCACCTTGGTTATCGAATTGACCACCATCATTTTCGGTGTATCCTGCATCATCATATTCACCTTGATTTTGGGCTGCATAGGCAGGCGCAATAATCAAAGCAGATATTAGTAAAGCCATTTGAATTTTTTTAAGCATCATAACCTGCTCCATAAATTTTAATGTATGAAGTTAATTATGGAGTAATCCCTTTAATAAATTGTTAAAATGAAATGATTTTTATAAAAACTGATGTCAATAATCCCTAAGCTGCAGGGGCTGTAATTTGATCAGCCCGAAGAAGTTCAATTGTCAAATATCTTGCTTTTTTAGGATCCATAGCAGCAAGAATTGCAGAGGCTTTTTTCTGATTCATATGTTTGATGATTTGGACTAAAGCGACAAATTCAAGCTTGTTAAAAATCTCGGCTGCTGCTGTTGGTTTCATGTTTTCATAAATTTTTGCTGTTTGTGTAAGGTTGTGTACTTCTTCTTTTGTTAACGCACCTTTTTCTTTTTCTAAATCAGATTTTAATTTTTCTAGTTGAGCTGCAATTTTTTTCTGACCAATTTCCAAGAGTTTTTTCTGCTTTTCCATGTCTGCATCATTTGGGCTATCTGATTTTTCTTGCTGTGCTTTTGTGGGCGGGGCTTTAGGTTTTTGCTGTCCAATTTTTTGCCGTAATCTCTTAATAATTGCCTTCTGATTGTTTGGTGTAGTTGATGTTTGTTCAGTTTTTTCGGGTTTAATTGACGCATGTGATGTTGTTGTTTGGGGATTAATGTCGTCTTCAACATCTAATTTTCTATTAGAATATTGATTAGCAATACCCATTACGCGGGCTTCTTGTAATAATTTTTCAAGATAGTCAGCGACTTGGTTTGTTCGATTCGTCATAAATTCAAGGTCTTGCTTAAGCATCTGAACTTCTGGCGTTTTTGTTTGAATGATTTGATTAACATCGCGCATTAATGTGCGTAATTGGTCAACATACTTAGCACTATTCGAAATAGATAATGTATGTTCTTTTAACATCGGTTTGATTTCACGATGTAATGTTTGAAAGGTCTTTAATGATTGTGATAAATGTATCGAATGCATGATAACGCCAATAAGAAGAGCTATCATAATGAGATCAATAATTATTGACATGTAATGTACCTTCCTCAGGAATGATAAAATTATCAATTTTGACAGCAATATTTCCCTTTTTTCGTCCAACTTGTCCAATAAAGAGGGGATGTTCACCGCATAAAAGATTGACAGTGGTTGTAGGTGTAGCATTTAGAAAAATCTGACTACCAACTTCCCAGGTCAGAATCTCGTGTAAAGGGATGGTGATTTGATCTAACAAGGCAGAAAGTTCAAAATTAGTAAAATAAAGCTCACCCGCTAAGTGGTTTTCCCAAATAGTGTCACGACCAAATTTTTCGCCCATAAAATTTTGCAACAATAATTCGCGTATAGGTTCTAAGGTGGCATAAGGTAATACCAATTCAATACAACCACCACGATTGTCGACAAGTACTGATAACCTGACCAAGACCGCTGCATTTGCAGGTCTGGCAATAGAGGCGAATTTAGAATTTGTTTCTAAACGTTCAAAGCGTAAAGTTAATGGGGCAAATAGGGTCAAAAGCAGCGCTTAAATCCCCTAAAAACACTTGGACTATTTTTTCAATAAGGCTTATTTCAATAGTTGTGTAGTGACGATTTTCTGTGCGAATTGTTGCTGATCCTTTTCGACAACCCAACAAGACATCAACCATTGAATAAATCAGGTCACTATCTAACATAACAATACCGTGATTATCCCATTCTTCCGCGATAAAAATGTTAATCATCGAAGGTTGAGGAATGGAACTGACATAATCTCCAAATCGAACCGACGTAATTGATTCAAGGCTAATTTCAACATTATCCCCAGTTAAATTGCGCATACTTGTGGTCAATAATCGAACAAGTCGATCAAATACGACCTCTAGCATAATAAACCATCCCCGAATTTAAAATGGTAGCAAGGCCAATAGGATTTGCTTCCATCAAAATTTCTGGTTCTTTATGTTTTGTTTTTTTTTGATAGAAGACGAACCTAAACTTTTAATATTTGTGTCAGATACGTCTGTTTCTAATCCTGTTTTGTCATCGCCGATCATAAGGAATATACCTTTTTATTGGATAAGAAATTCTTTAAATAACACATTGTTAATTTTTTCTGGTGTAAGCAGCGCATTGGTTCGAGAGACAAGCTCTTGTCGAATTCGTTCAACACCTGCAGACCCTTTGATATCCTCAACATCAAGTTCTCTTAAATATGTTTGATATTGGTCGATAATCATTGGTTTGAGCTTATCGATTTTTTCACCAATTTTAGGAGATGACGATTCAATAACAAATGTAACTTTTAAAAAAACTTGTCGCCCATCGTTAAATCGAAGATTAAGAAGAATCTCAGGAAGAGACGTAAATGAGATGTTTTGTATATCAAATTTTTTTTCATCTCCCTCTTCTGCAGCAGCCTCTTTACCCATTAATGCTTTCCCTGCGGGTGTTAAAAATAAAAAGCTACAGGTGCCACCGATGATGAGCAGAAAAACAAGTCCAATAATCAAAAAGATTTTTGAATTTCCACCATTGCTTTTTTCTAGGACTAATGGGTCAGACATATTGAACGCCTACATATTATTTTGTTTATAAATATATCATCAGGCAAATTTTACTAAAAATTTATTAACAGCTTTTTGTTTTTTCTTGTTGACCGCTAAAAAAATCTTATTTAATAAGAGAAAGTAGTGTTATTAATTTTAAATTAATAATCATCATGATAAATTATTTGAATAAAGTAGGAGTATTTTTTGGTTACCTGCACTTATTGTACATGTTGGCGATGGCAATCTTATCATTGTAAGTGATAGGTATAGACTTGTTGGTTATAGAAAACAGTCCTCAGATTGATTTCACTTAAAACCAAAAAGTCTAATAGTTGTATCGTTTTTTGTCTTTATGTGTGAGTAAGTTTCTATGTTTCGCAAAATACTATTTTTTTTCGTTCTTGTTTCCATCATTATCTTTTATTCTCTAAAAAATCCAATTGTTCAGGATAAAAACACTCCGAATAAACCCATTGTTGCTATTACCCAAATTGCACCTCATCCTTCCCTTGATGCTATTCGACAAGGTATTTTGGATGAATTGGCACATCAACATAAATCTGTTGAAATTATTTATGAAAATGCTCAAGGAAACATCACCTTAGCAGCTCAAATTGCCAATAAATTTGTTAGCCTTAACCCAAAAGTCATTGTCAGTATTACGACTCCTTCAACACAAGCTGTGTATAATGTGGCTCAAAAATATCGTATTCCTGTTGTTTATTCTGCTGTTTCAGATCCTGTAGCAGCAAAACTTGTTGATAGCGCTACTAAAACAGGGGCAGGAATTGCTGGTGTTTGTGATTTCTCGCCTATACAACAACAAATTGATTTAATATTAGCTATTCAACCGAACCTTAAAAAATTAGGGGTTTTATATAATGCAGCAGAAGCTAATTCAGTTGCTCTTATCGAAAAATTAGACACATTAATAAAAGCTCATGATATAGAATTGGTTAAAGTTGCAGCTGCTAATACTCAAGAAGTATCATCTGCTGCTGCTTCTTTAATTGGTAAAGCAGATGCGCTTTATATACCCAATGATAACACTATTGTGAGCTCTCTCGAATCTGTAATTAAAATGATAGATCAAAAGATGCCTATTTATGCGGCAGATCCACAGTCAGTTATACGGGGGTGTTTGGCATCAGCTGCGTATGGTCAATATGAAATTGGTCGTGAAACGGGGAAAGTTTTAGTCAAAATTTTAGAAGGTGTAGCTCCGGAAACTATTCCTATGCAAACATTAACAAAAGTTGAGTTTACACTTAATCAGCAAGTAGCAGATAAGTTAGGATTGACATTTCCATCCTCTCTTCTTCATCAAAACCCTACTATTGTAGGAAAAAAATAGCTACTCACTCTGAATGATGATGAGTATATAACTTAGGTTGGATAAACATAATGAACGCTGTTCAATTTTTTGGTGCTTTGGAAATCGGCCTTGTCTACAGTTTAGTGGCAATGGGTGTTTATTTGTCTTTTCGTGTGCTTAATTTTGCCGATTTGACAGTCGATGGAAGTTTTCCTTTAGGCGCTGCTGTTTGTGCAACATTGATAACACTGGACGTTAACCCTATCATGGCTACATGTGCTGCTATTTGTGCAGGTGCAATGGCAGGTTTTATAACAGCATTAATTGCAACACGCCTTAATGTCCTTCATTTATTGGCAAGCATTTTGACGATGACAGCTTTGTACTCTGTGAATCTTAGGATTATGGGCAAGCCTAATATTTCTCTGCTAGGAGAATCTACTTTATTTAATCAAAGTTCAATACCAGCTCTTGGGGTCCTTGTCTTAATTGTGGGAGGCATTTTATTTTTACTCCATTACTTTCTTAAAACTCAAATTGGTTTAGCCATACGTGCAGCTGGTAGTAATAGTCGGATGGCAAGAGCGCAGGGTATTCCCGATCATCATTGCGTATGGCTAGGTATTTCTATTTCCAATGCTCTTGTGGCTTTTGCGGGTGCATTGTTTGCTCAGCTCAATGGATTTGCTGATGTAACTCTTGGTGTTGGAACAATTATTATTGGATTAGCTGCTCTCATTATTGGTGAAGCTTTATTGCCAGTGCGTATCATTATCCAAGCTTTGATTGCGTGTGTTGTGGGAACTATTCTTTACCGTCTTGTTATAACTCAGGCTTTAAATATTAACGGTTTTGGGCTTAAAGCCTCTGATCTTAATCTTATTACAGCTGTGATCGTGACATTAGCTATGATGCTACCCAACTTGAAAGAAAAAATAAAACAAGGAATTCGCTCATGATAAAGCTCGAAGATATTCATGTGACTTTTTCACCGGGTCAGGTCATGGAAAAAAAGGCTATTCAGGGTATTTCAATTGATATTCAAGAAGGTGATTTTATTTCAGTTGTCGGTAGTAATGGGGCAGGGAAAACAACATTTTTAAATGCAATTGCGGGTGAAGCAAATATTTCTTCAGGAGCTATTTTTATTGATGGTCAGGATGTGACAGATCAAAAAACATATGAGCGAGCAGGACTCGTTGCACGTGTTTTTCAAGATCCGTTGGCCGGAACGTGTGCTGAACTAACCGTAGTAGAAAATATGGCCCTTGGCACAAGACGAGGAAAAAAAAGGAGATGGCTTCCTGCTATTTCTAAACAATCTCGCGATCTATTTGCTACTCATTTAGAACGTTTAGGACTAGGTTTGGAAAATAGACTTGAAACACCAATGTTCTTATTATCAGGTGGGCAACGCCAAGCGGTTAGCTTGCTTATGGCAACATTAAGCCCCTTAAAGATTTTATTGTTAGACGAACATACGTCGGCTCTTGATCCTAAAACAGCTAATTTTGTTATGGAGCTAACGCAATCAATGATTGTTGAAAAAAAGTTAACAGCTTTAATGGTCACGCATAGCTTGCATCAAGCTATTGCTTTTGGTAATCGGATGATTATGCTTCATGAAGGAAAAGTGATTGATGATATTGCTGAGAATCAAAAGAATGATCTATCTGTTGAGCAGCTACTCGCTAAATTCGGTGAAACAGTGGATGATGATAGGCTTCTTTTAGATTAGTTTATATAGTCAAAACACTTAAAAATTTTACATTTTCTTTGCTTTAAAAACTTTAATGAGCTAACTCATTGTAAGTTGAGGCCATTGCATAATGGCTCTTTTAATCCCTTAATAGGGTCAATATGACCCTGGGTAATCCTCCTCCTAAAAATAGATTTTCGCTTGTAGCGGATGAATTATTATTTTTAAGCTATGGCTGAAGTCTCTTCTCTCTGAAGATGGAAATTTTTATTATTTAGAGAACAATGAATAGCATTCCAAGCCATCATTAAAAACTTATTAATAATTGATCCCTAGAATGTACCTATCATGATTGAATTTGCACGTTTCTACCAATTGATTTGGGGGGCTGTTTTTTATTTAGTCTCCTTAAGGAGAGGCTAATCATATTATCTATCGAGTAAAATCGCCTTAAATACGCATTTCTAATCATGAAGAGTATAGGACTATTAAATTTTTATAGTGGAGCGATCATGAAATCTTCTCTTTTATATTTAACAATTATCTCAACCCTTTATTCAACGTCTTCCTTAGCCATGGACAATATAGAGAGTGATGATGAACATCCATCTCCATCAGTGGTTCGCACTGTTCCAAGAGACTTAGAATCTCAAACAGTGGTCAATTTAAATGAAGATGTACCGGGATGTATTGATAACTACTTTCGTTGCTCTATTGGGTGTTGGCAAATTTCAGAGGGATGGATAGACTTAGGGGTAACAATCACTATAGGAGCATCAACATTTCTAACAGGACTTAGTACTCTTGGTGGCTTAGATCCAGCAACGCGAACTAGCATTGGCATTGCAGCTGTTGTCTGCGGAAGTAGTGCTACATTTCTTAGCAGTTTCAAGGTTTATTCTCTTAAAGCCATTGCAGATAGAAAAAATAGCTTAAGAACAGTCATTTTACAAGCACGCCAAACTCCTATAAACATAGTAACACAGTAAAAGAAGGGGAATGTGCCGTTATCCGCATATTCCCCTTCTCCTGACAAATCAATCAAGATTTATTTTAAATGAACATGTGGTAGATTAGGCGTCCCTCTTATGATCATTATCCCCGCTAATGCCGATAAAATAGATCCCACCATAACCCCGAGTTTCATTTGATTAATTTGATTAGCTTCTTCAAAAGAAAGAAGGCCGATAAACAAACTAAACGTAAATCCAATGCCACACAAAAGACTAATACCGTAATAAGTTTTCCACGAAATACCGCAAGGTAACTTACATATGCCGAGTTTAATAAAGACAAATGAAAATAACATAATCCCAAGCTGCTTACCTATGAACAGGCCAGCTATAATGCCGAGCGTAATAGAAGAATAAAAATCGTCCAAAGATAGCTCTTTAAATGAAATTTCACTATTTAAAAAAGCAAAAAGAGGTAAAATCATAAGCGCAACAACGGGATGAAGAAAATGCTCTAATTTTTTTAAAGGCGAATAAGCACTGTTTTCTTCTAAAGTAGCGCGTAAAGGAACAAAAACCCCTAGTAAAACCCCTGCAATTGTTCCGTGAATCCCCGCTTCAACCAGTGCTATCCAAAGCACAGCACCAAGGATTAAATAAAGGCTGAGCCTGCCTACTCTCATAAAATTAATAAAAGCTAACAGTAAAAGACATATAACCGCCCCCAATAGCGGGATAAATTGCAAAGAAGAGGTATAAAATAAAGCAAGAATAACAATAGCGATGATGTCATCAATGATTGATAACGCAACAACGAATAAGCGTGCAGCAGTCGGTACTTTGTTGGAAAAAAAAGACAAGGCTCCCAATACAAATGCTGTATCTGTGGCAATAGAAATTGCCCAGCCATCTAAGTATTCAGGGGTTTGGTAAACAAGTAAATAATAAGTACAGCCAGGAATAATAGCACCCCCAATGGCGGCTATCAATGGTAAGAGAAAAGCTTTTTTATTTGTGAATTCCCCTTCTAAGAAATGGAATTTTGCTTCAAGTGTTAACAGCAGAAAAAAAAGAGCCATTAATCCGTCATTTACCCACTTAATCAAAGGTTTATTAAGGGAAAAATTACCGACAGTAATACTAATGGGTAAGGAAACAAGATCCCGGTATTCATCGTCTAGGCTGGTATTACTCACACACAAAGCAAGCCCTACACCAATTAAAAGGAGTATGCCAGAAAGAATTTCTAAGCTTATATACTGTTCAACTCTACTTTTTGACCGCACTCCTCCCTATCCTTTCCATAAAAAACACCTATTATTATCATTTCACATAATTATTAAATGAATAATTAATTAACTCTAATAAAAGGCAAAATACTTGAAAAAAGCAAAGATCGCTATAGCTGACTATCCTTGCTCTTTTTTACTGATGTTATTTACATAGAAATTCTTTTATAATCAATATAATCAACGCTCTGTGTTCCTTTAACTTGCTTAAAAAATTGATCGCCGATGTCATTGTTTTTGAATTGAACCCAATCAATTCGACAACAATTTCTTTCCTGTGCAACCTCACGTATTTTTTTCATTAATTGTCTCCCAACACCCTGTCTTCTGTATTCTGGGTAAACGAAAACATCATGTATATAAATACCCGGCCCTTCAAAAAGATCAAAATTACGATTTGTGTCTGAAAACAAAATAAATCCCATTATTTTGTTATTATCTAAAGCACAAAAGATCTCTGCCACTAAATTAATTTTAGAAAAAATGGCATTTGCCAATTTCTCTTCTGTAAGCGTAAATCGATGCTCTACATTTTGCTCATGAGCCATTGCTCTCATTGCTGCATAAAGAGCAATAACATCATTTGCTATTGCTTTTCGATACGTAAAAGATTGCATGTTTTATCCTTGTTTTTTATAATGATCGGCACCAATGATATTTGAATTCCAATCTGCTTTCCGAGGATCAGCTGCTTGAGCCGCATCAAGCCAAAGAGTATGAAGCTCTTCATTGTCATCAGTTAAATTTCCAGTCATAGCAATAACTTGCTTGCATTTTGGAAGATTGAGAGTAATTGCAATAGCATTGCCATTAAAAACTCCGGTAACAGGTGCAGCATAACCTGTGGCACACTTTCCCACAGCTGATGTAAACGTTCCTGTTAAAGTCCCAGTTTTGATTTCTTGCTCAACAGCTGGTACATCTTTATTTGGCAATGATTCATGCCAAGTGAGCGATAAGGTCGACCCACGTTGGTTTTTATAGGTGAGTGTTTTACCTGCATCTGCCCATAAAGATGTTGTTCCTAAAGCAGCAAGACAAATGACTTTAGTGATCATGGATTTCATATTGGTTACTCCTTGAATGTTTAGCAATACATCATCAGAGTACGATATTTTGAAATAATTTATACCCAGGAAAATTTCTAGGTTTCTTCCACAGACCTAAGGTTACAAAATAAAATTAATATATCCATACTGCCGAGCCGCTTGAAAAATATCAGATCGACTATAACAATTTAGCTTACGTTTAATATTGTTTAAGTGAAATTCTACAGTTTTTGCAGATATGAAAATGATATTGGCAATTTCTTTTGCCGTTCGCCCTTGCAAAAAGTGTTTTAAAACAGTTATTTCACGAGATGTTAGAACAGGATTGAGGTATTTCGAGATAAGCTTTGCCTTTTCTTCCTCACAATTATCTGGTTTTTCACAAATGACTTCGAGTAGATATTCCTTATAAAGAAAATTGTCTTGGGATTTTAAGTGATGGTATTTTAGATATTTTTGAACTGTTCCTTCCAAAAAAGCATCCCATTTTTGAACAGGTAAATATTTTATTTGTGATGCCCAAGTACCTAACCATATTCGTAATTGATCTGGATGCACAAAAGATGTTTTATACTCAGCAAATTCTATGTGTTGAATGACGAACCCGGTATTATCTAACAAAAAAAGAAATTCATTGAGTGAAATTTCATGAAGATAAGGAGAAAATTTTTGAAAGTATGATCTCCATTCAAATGATTCTGCCTCTTGATATAAAAAACGATCGTTTTTAGGCCGCCCGTGCTTGGCAAAAAATTGAAGATGAGCTTTTCCACCAGGTTTTAGACAACGATAAATATGGCTAATAGCCGCTTTTTTATCTTTAACCCAGTGCAAGTGGCTAAAACTAATAACCGCATCAAAGTGATTTTGACAGTTCAATGACTGAATGTCGGCCGCCTCAAAATCCACATTCAATAAATGATTCTCTTTTGCTTGCTCAATTTGATGAGGCAAGCTACTAATTGCTGTGAAATGTTGGTCAGGATAAAGGGAGGCAACATACGTGCTTAGTGTTCCTTCACGACACCCAATTTCCAAAACTTTTGGCGCTTTGGTCAAATCGATTTTATCAATAAATCCTTGGCCCCACAACGTTACCGGTGCTTGTTGACTGAGTATACGCTTAGTTTCATTTAAAAACATGAATTTCCTCACTGCAAAGCCCATTTCTTCAAACTGGCAGGTATACTATAATTTTTCATAAAAAGACAAGATATTTTGAAACAGCATAATTCATAATTAAAAAATTGCATTGAATTACTTTTTTCTGTAGAAAAAATTTAAGTTTTTTGAATAAATAGAAAACATGACTATTAGAAATGCGATCAAAGATCTAGTTCAAAACATTATTCCTTGTGATGAATTAGAACAACACCATATTGACCAAACTCTTTTATGGATCCAAAGTGGTGTGCCTATTTTTCGCATTCAAAAACCAGACATTCCACCAAAACATTTGGTTTCTTATGTGGTTCTGTATGATGAAAATGCTCAAAAAATTCTGCTAGTTGATCATAAAAAAGCCCAGCTTTGGGTACCTGCCGGTGGACATGTTGATGTCGACGAACATCCTCAAGAAACCGCAAAAAGAGAATGTGCGGAAGAGTTAAAAATCGACGCCTGTTTTTGGCATCATCAACCGATTTTTTTAATATCAATTATCACTGTTGGTCTTACAGCCGGGCATACAGATGTTAGTTTTTGGTATGTGCTCAAAGGCGATCATCAACAAGACTACACATTTGATGTTAGTGAATTTAATACTATTCGTTGGTTTGGATTTGATGAAATTGATTATGGAAAATCTGACCCTCATCTTAAACGATTTGTTGATAAATTTCGAGGAATGCTATGATTCAACTTCTTTCTCATCATAAGGCAACAATAAACGATATTGAAACCATTATTAATCTGCTTGTAGAAGACGACCTGGGGAAAACTCGTGAACAAGCAGCTTCTGATCCTCGCTATCTTGAAGCATTTCATAAAATAGATGCTGATCCTAATCAATACCTTATGGTTGTTAAAAAGAATGATCAAATTGTTGGCACATGCCATTTAACTCTCACGCCATCGTTGACATTTATGGGTTCCACAAGAATGCAAATTGAAGCTGTGCATGTTGCTGCTGTTTATCGCGACCAAGGTATTGGACAATGGATGATTCAAGCGGCGATTAAATATGGCAAACAAAAGGGTGCTGTCATCGTGCATCTAACAACAAATAAAAAACGCCTTCGCGCAAAACAATTTTATGAGCGTCTTGGTTTTGAAGCCAGTCACGAAGGAATGAAATTATATTTAGAAAAAGAGTCATAATTAATTGTTGAACATTCGATTTGAAAAAGCCAATCTCCAGCATCAAAAAATTATCTTTGATTGGCTTGCACAGCCACATATGCAAGAATTTTGGGATAATAGCCAAGAACATAAAGCTGATATTATCAACTTTATTCATGGACACCCACAACATTATTTCTATGGCACAACCGTTTACTGGGTTGGATTTATAAACGAACAACCATTTTGTTTTCTATTAACGGATCAACAACTGAGCTGCCAAGAGTACTCTTCGGATCTTCATCGGGATAATTTATCTAAATCAGGACATACAATTGGTTTAGATTTTGGTATAGGCAATCCATTGTTTTTAAACAAAGGGTTGGCAGCTTCAACGCTTGACACTTTTATCAACTATTTCATTATTCAAGTTGATCCTAAAGCTGATACTTTTTTCATTGATCCTGATGAAAATAACCCTCGTGCTCAACATGTTTATGAAAAAGCAGGATTTCAAGTGGTAGGTAATTTTTTAGCATTAGGTGGGGCTTTTAAAGGACAAAAGACATCTTTAATGGTGAAAAAATTATAAAAAAACATTTGTATATTCACTGCAATCCAAAATCTCAATAAACCGAATGAAATTTTCTGGATCCAATCCATCTTCCAATGCCCAAATCGTTGAAAGAATGGCATAAACATATGACCAATAATAAAGACGTACCGGATCCATATTCAAATGCTTAGAAAATTGGTGAATCCGGTTATAAAGTATATTTTGTACATTTGACATTAGCAATAAGTCAGGAAAAGGATTACGAATAAAAGCTGCAACGTCAAACACTTCTTCACCGATGACACCTTTGGGATCAATGACTACCCAGCCTTTTTTATGCGCAAGAATGTTATCATGGTGCAAATCACCATGCAGCAATATAGATTGAAGCGATTTTTCAGACAGATATTGCTTAATTTTACGCGCCTTTTGAAGGTAATGAATTGGTAAGCTCCAATCTTTATCTAAGGTGGCAAGCCACTGATTAACCGTTGGTATTTGAACGTGTGATGGAACAGAGGCACGATGCATATTTGCCATCAGCTGACTTGTGATTTGTATTGCTTCTTCTTCGTCATTTGGAAATAACAATTTAAGAGAATATCCCGGCATAGCGCGTTCCATCAATAAAGCGCCTTGCTCTTTGTTCTGAGTCAGCAACTTCACTCCCCCATATTCTTGAAATGCTTGTAACATTACAGCTTCTCTCATCAAATCTTGGTGATTCAATCCCAACTTAAGGATAATTGGTTGCCCTTTTTGAATGCCTGTTAAAACGGCGTGATAAGAAAGATTTTTGCTCATTTCCAACTGATTTAATTGCCATGAATCGGCTAAAAGGTTAATAATAGCAGGCAGATCTCCTAACCATTGGGCTCCGCGGTCACCATAAATTGCCTTTATATTTTGATGAAATAAGCGATGATTTTTTAGCACACTCTTTTCTTCCTTAACGAATAGTCTTGTTAAATTAAACAGTCTAGAACGATCCTTCTCTCTCTTTTTTATCAGAAATAAATCCTGCCAAGAAAAATAAAATTGATAACCTTTGTCTTTTGAAAAATCCATCTAGAAACATATTCCAAATTCAGTTATGAATGCGTTAATGTTCAGCAGGCATCTGTCCTTGAAAAACATGAGAAAAACATGAGCAAAAGAATTTATTTAACCATTGATGATTCCCCATCAAAACATACGATCACCCAAGTAGATTTTTTAAAATCACTTCAAATACCCGCCATTTTCTTTTGTCGAGGGGAATACATTCCTAAATTTAAAGATCATCTCATTTACGCAATTCAACATAGATATGAAAAAATTACCTAAAAATATGCAACGATTAATGGCAAAAAAAAAGGCGCACCAATAGAATCTATAATGCGGCGGTTGGGTTTTGAAGGGGCTATATGAAAGGAGAGAAAGTCCCTAGAATTCTGACAACTGGTTAAGCTCTTGAATGAAGACACTCTTATCTTATTGATAATCCCCCCTAAAAAAGGAGTATTTAAAAGTAGAAAATTCTCGAAATTTTTCAAAAAAATAACTATTTATTAAATAATCTACTGTGAAATAGGTATAAATCTATTTTTTTATTTAATAAAACGAGGAAATTCTGATGAGAAAATTTAATCTAAAAATTATATTATTAAGTATAGGCACAATAATAAGTAGTGCTTCTATCGCCTGTACTCCTAATAATTTTACTACTTATGCTAAATGCCAATCATGTATTAATGAACAAGTAAAAGATTGCATCCAAGATGCAAAAGATTCATTACGTGAATTAGAAAGCGGAGCTGATACATATCAACAAAGACAAAGTTATCTAGAATTGATACATTCTGGTTGCCAACAAAGATATGAAAATAAATGTAACGATTGTACCAATTAAATATGGTTCCGTTGCTAATCTATCACCTTATTTTAAATTTGCAACGTATATTGCTCAGGCCATACCATTGGAACCCAAAAATGAGTCTTTGCCTCGGTAGCGGATATATGAACCATATTAATCTCCTGTAACATTATATAATGTAAAGACCTTAATCAAATTAATTAATATAATTGATTTGATTAATTGATATTTTATACTACTCAAATTTGAATTAAACTTGGGGAGCAGGTCAAAGTTAAAGAGAGAGAGTAAAACAGTATATTACACTGTTTGAAAGATATATGGAACGAGGTGGAGGAAATCTTTTACAAATTTTTATAAAATCGCCCTTTGTTAAAAAAATGACCTATTTTTCTTGGCCTTATGGTATTCCCGTCTGGTTAGATCATACAAGACATTTGGCTGTCACTAATAATTCTATTAATTCGCCTCTACCGATGTTATGGCTTCCTGATGAAAGCTTTGTTTATGAAACAGAACAACGACGCTTTATGTTGCATGATCCAACAGTTGATTTAAAATTATATAGAACTAATCCCGAAGCTTATATTGAAAAATATGTTCCTAAGGGTATGAAGCGTGATCAGAAAACAAAAGATCAAATTTATGATCGACAACAAGTACGTATTGTTACGAATATGGCTTTAATAACAGACTCGAATGTTATGTCTATTGAAGCATATACAAGATATATAGTGCTAAGAAATTAGAGAGCTATTAGGAATTTATACTGCATAAAATGATCAAAGAAGATGTGGATTACTATTTAAGTAATTCACAAGGTGATAAAGAATCTGCTCTTGGTAGATTACAACACTATATTAACCAGGGAAGAGCACACAATAAAAATGGTTCCGTTGCAAATTTGAAATAAGATGATAGATTAGCAAAAAATTATCGGTATAAGTTTTATAATATGAGACCCAAAGAGTTTAGATATCGCCATTTTATCCCTGAAGTCATCTTGCAGTGTTTAAGATGGTATCTGCGTTATCCTATCAGCTATCGGCAGCTTGTTGAAATGGTGAGTGAGCGGGGAATAATTGTTGACCATACGACTATCTTTCGTTGGATTCAGCACTATGTATCTGAATTTGAGAAAAGAATACGCTGGTATGCTAGACCCTCAAGTGGATCACTGCGAGTTGATGAAACCTATATCAAAATAAAAGGAAAATGGAAGTGTTTATATAGGGCTTTAGATAAAATATGGTCGTACCATTGACTTTATGCTTTCCCATAAGCGGGATATAACGGCTGCAAAACGTTTCTTTAAAAGGTTTTAAAGCAATGTAAATACATGCTCTAACATCACAACCGATAAGTATGCGCCCTACAAAACGGCGATTGAAGAGCTAAAAAATGAAGGTGTAATGGGGCAAAACCTTAATCATCGACAAATTAAATATTTAAATAATATTATTGAAGAAGATCATCGTCGTATTAAGCGTTTAACGTGACCAATGCTAGGATTTCAATCATTTAATACAGTCAATAGAACATTGAAAGGGATTGAAACTATGGTAATGATGATTAAAGAACAAACAGTTTCTTAGTAAACCACAAGACCAGATCATCATCGAGCGTAGCGCTATGCCTAAGAATAACAGGCTGATAATCCGTCTTGCCTTAAGCTTTAGCTTCAACGATAGTGATTGACAAGAATGATTCAATCAATGATCGAGTGCGAATGACCCTTTTCCCAAGCTATCGTGCATCTATCATTATTAAAAATCACCTTAAATGTCGGCAGGTGATTACTCCTATTATTCAGGGTACTATCATGCCCAACATTTGCTTCCCTTTCACTCCAAATTGCTTAAAATATGTCGTTACCTGTCTGATTCTTGAAATTAAGGGAGATCTCATTCGCCAACCCGTGATGGATATTCTTCTTAATTATACGATAGGCCTCAAAAACCCTGTTTTATTTGTCTTTCTGAACCAAGTTGATAAATGGATGGCAAATCTATTGTTAGCAGTATGTTTGGTTTATCTTTGCCCCCAGAAAAAAGAGCAAAAGTAAGCAAGGAATGAAGCATAAAAAAGCATTGAAAAGGTAAAATTATATGAGGGTAGACAATGAACTCACATTCCAAAAAATCCATCCTTTGCATCCAGAAGTGGCAGAGGTGATTGCCTTAAGTATTGGATTTCCTAGTCTAGAAAAAGTAAAGGAGGTTTTGAAAGAGTATACTCATGCAAATCGAACTCTGATGGGATCTTTTTTTCAACAAAGGTTAGTCGCGATTATCGGCATAGAACTTGTGGGCACAATGGGTATTATTAAGCACATCAGCGTTCTTAGAAATTATCGCTCTCAAGGCCTTGGTAAACAACTTATTTATCATGTCTTCAATACTTTTTCGATAATCTGCTTGTTCGCTGAGACTGATGATGACGCCGTAGACTTTTATCAAAAGCTAGGGTTTAGATGTCAACCTTTTGAAAGTCCGCATGGGAAGAGGTACGAATGTCTTTTAAGTGTTCAGCCTCAATCAGCAAAAACTGATTCATTATGACCGCAACCAACCATTCCCTATTCCACCAAAACATTATTGCTCTTTATGGAAAAGAAGGGGAGCGGTGGCTAGCAGATCTTCCCCGTATTATCCGTCTTTTGGAGAATGCATGGCAGCTCAGTCATTTAGAGGTTTTGGACAAGGCAGACGACTGACTTATTCTCTCAAAATCTCCTCAATAATTTTCTTTTGTGCAAACGCGTCAGGACTATTTTTATCTTCTATTTGGCTATAACTCTCAAAGGTTGCTTTCCATAGGGCCCAGGCTCGCGCTCGAAGCCACGTGTCTGCATCCAATCCCATCTCGCCCACAAAAATATCATGCGCTTTTCCGGATAAATACGTCCAAGCCATCACAAGATCGCAGGCAGGGTCACCCAAAGCAGGGATAGGGATAATTCTGAGAGGGGAACCCCATCTTAATCGGTGCTAGAATCTGGATACTGATATGGGGGGCAGTGTATTGATGGCATCATGACAACCTGTATTCAACATGAAAACGTTCTTAAACTTCTTCAAATCCCATCTTTATAACACTTTCAATTGTCTTTACTTTAGTCATTCTTATCCGGGTGTACCTCCAGCTTCTCATCAGACAATTAACGTGTTATTTACCTCTGACATATCATGTATCCCTGACATTTTTATTTTTATCTATAGATAATTATATAAAAAGTGGTGATTTTATAATTTATTTTTGAAAAAGGACTAATAATATAATGATTTATTTGCTTGCAAGAGCGGCGTTTTCAAGCGCCAGTGCCATGTTAATCGCTTTGTCTTTGAATCAAGGAACAGCGTTTGCGACGGATCGTGGCCAATATCCTCATGATAGTCCGACTAGCTCTCATAATCAAAAGTCTCCTGTCCCTCAGGAAAAGCTTAGTTTCTATGTTAAGACGCTCTTAGGGGATACTACGTTTATTGAGATTTCCATAAATGATGAAACGACAGTGCAAGCCATGCATGATGCTATTTATAAGAAAAAAGGTTGGAGCAGCGAGTTGTATGAGCTCAAATTAAACTGTGGTGAACATACATTAAATCCTCGTAGCTACATAAGAGACGAGATAACAAAATAAAGGGGGTGGGATCAATTTATCTCCTCTTTATGAAGGTTCCAGAATTGAGCAGTACTGAAGAATCCACTCGTAATACGTCCTCGTCTATCAGTACCGCCCTATCGTCCAATGAAGAGAATGGTCAAACGTTAGGTAATCAGGAGAAAGCGCCTGAGGACATTAATTCTTTCTTTTCTCAACTTATACTATTAACGATCAATCTCAATACTTCGGATCGTGTTAAAAAATTGGGAGAACCTTTCGAATCTATAAACGCTCTTGATCCCTCTTTCCTTGAGAGTTTAGGATTCTTATCGAATGAGAAGAAAAACACATAGAGGGCTATAGAACATCAAAAAATATGTTATGGTCACTTCACTAACTATGAGACCTTATTAGATTATGTCCAGTTTCGTATTGTGACCGGCTATGTATTTATGAGAATGTTGGAAACGTATTATGATGATAGTTCTCCCTTTTCTCAAGATGTTGAGGAGTATATTAGGGAAACGTATCGCGAGACACAAGATTTTTATAATGCCCTGAATGAGTATTATATAATCTTTCACTATAAACCTGACGAACTTCAAGAACCGTAGAATCTGTCATGAGATCTTGTGTGCAATTTTAGAAAAGATCCCAAAATGTGTACACAGTGCTCTGAAACAGGGTCTACGCATGAAGAATATCGTTGACACATAAAGAATCATGTCAAGTAAGACGTTTCCTGGATTCCCGCCTTCGCGCAGTAGTGTCCGGGGAGGGAACGTTCAATCAACTGTGTCAGTGTTTTAATTGAGCTTCAATTTGATTCTACCATCAAAGTAGACGGAAAGCTGAGAAATGGTCAAGCCGTCAGGGGTCACGGCCCAACAGGTTTACAAATATGAACGGGGGATTGATCGTATTCCAGCCAGCCGATTGTATGATTTTGCCAAGCTTTTAGAGGTTCCACTGAGCTATTTCTATCAAGAACTGAGAAATGAACAGGAACACGTAGCTGTCAGGTGTACAGATAAAGACAGAAAAAATATGACCATTAAACTTCTTCTAAATGATGAAGGTATTTTTTCCAAGGTGGATGTGATCAAATCTTCTAATGACGTCCCATAACCCAAAAAATAAATCTAAGAAGGATGTTTACTTTTCTTTCATCAACACCAGGGTTCCCCCATGAGAGCGAACGAAATCGGTGGAGTTGCACAGGCCTTGCCATTCTTCGCGGAAGGAATTCCACTTGAGGCCAAGCTCGCGGATTTGTTTGCGAATTTCTAGGGATGGTTTTTCGGGAAAGGTCATTACCACGGCCTCGTCTTTGTTTCTTAAGTCAGTGTTAGATAATTTCCAAACAGCTTCTTAGATTAAGAGATTATTTCTTATATACCTTTTTAGCAACACTCCCACATTTGTACCACTTGAAAATACTTGCCATGGTAGAATGGAGAACTTGTTAGGGTATTAACCACATTCTTAAACTTTTCTGCAAACTAGCCCAATATGAAGATGCCCCACAATTTACTTGTTAAAAAAAAAGTCATGTGACAAATTTGGCTAATTTTATTTAAAGGTGTAGCTATTTTATGAAAAGCACTATCAGTAAATTTTTTATTATTCTTTCTCCCTTGTGCTTAGTTGCCTGCGTGGCCATACCTGATAGTTCTACCAAACTGACTTATAATCCAGAACAAACAAGTTTTCTTGAAGAGGCTGAAGGACCAGAAGCATTAGCTTGGGCTAGAATGCACTCTCAACAATCAATAGAAGAGATTAAAAAAAGATCCTCGTTATGCGCGTATTGTAAAAACTATAGAACAGGTTAACTTTAATAAGAATAAAAGTATTTCATGCGCCTTATATGATGACTATGTTTACCAATATTGGACAGATAAAAAAAATCCTTCGGGAATATGGAGGCGTATGCGTCTCGCAGATTATAAAAAAAAATCTGAAGAGTGGGAAGTTTTGATTAATTTTGATAATTTAACAAAATCTATGGGAAAAAAAATTGTTTTTAAAAAGGCAACACTTTGTCGGCAAAAGCCTAATCGCTATTTTATAACTATGACTTTTGGCAATAAGGATGAAGCTTTTGTTAAAGAGTGGGATCTTTCATCAAAGAAATTTATTGAGGATGGATTTAGTGTTAAACGTAGTAATGGCTCCTATATTGAAGATAAGTTAATTCAGGTAGCTTGGCTTAATGCCAATATGGTTTTAATTACGTTTTCAAAAAGCCCCAGTCAAGACCGAAACTCTTCGGGATATCCAAAAGATCTTTATCTTTGGCAGCGTGGCGAACCTATAGAAAAGGCCAAGAAAATCTATTCTCTTTCTGAAGACGAAAATCGTATTATTTTGAGAAATACATTGGCAGATGAACAGGAATCAAGTGACGTTTTCTTTTCTATTTGGAAGGATTTTTATAATCATAAAACATTTTCAATTGATTCATCACAACAGATTCGCAAAGTGGATCTTCCTTCAGATTGTCAATTTTTAGAAGATTTTTCTCAGTACAAATTTATTCGGCTCCGTTCTGACTGGACTATTAGTAACCAAACTTATAAAAAAGGGGCTGTTCTTTCTTTGCCTTTAAAAAGTTTTTATGTCGGAGATGATCAGAAAAAAGACATTACCATTATTTTTGATCCTAAACCTCATCTTGCTTTTTATGGTATTGTGAGCACCAAAAATGAAGTTCTTATGACACAATTAAATCATGTAAAACCAGAAATATTGAGGGTTGCACGCGGTGATCATTCTTGGACATCTTTAGAAAAAATACCGTTTAATGCTGATATAGGTAAGATTTACATAACCTCCTCAATAAAAGATGCAACGGCTATTTTAAATTTTGAAAGCTTTATTTGCCCCCCCACATTTTATACATGGAATGGAAAACATCATAAATTTGCGTTTATGGGCAATACCGAATCCTTTCCATCTGGGGATTATATTACGGAACAGCGTTTTGCTACGAGCCAGGATGGAACCAAAATTCCCTATTTTTTGACCTATAAAAAAGGAATGCATTTTAATAGCAATAATCCAACCATTTTATCAGCCTATGGTGGCTTTCAAATATCTAAATTACCTTTTTATTCCCGTGCTCTTGCCAATGTCTGGTTAAAAAATGGGGGGGTTTATGTTACTGCAAATATAAGAGGGGGGGGCGAATATGGAGTTGCCTGGCATGAAAGCGCACGTAAGAATAAAAGGCAAACCGGATTTGATGATTTTTTAAGTGTAGCAGAAGCACTGATTTATACTAACGTCACAAACCCGCAACACCTTGGCATTCAAGGTGGAAGCAATGGTGGGCTGCTAGTAACTGTAGCCATGACCCAGCGGCCTGACTTATTCCGATCTGTTGTTTCTAATGTGCCTATTCTTGATATGGAGAGGTATACTGAATTTGGTGCAGGCCCTTCATGGATTGAAGAATATGGCAATCCTTTAGATCCAGAAATGAGAGCATATCTTAAAAATTATACACCTCTTCGCAATATTTTTCCTCATAAGAATTATCCAACGCTTTTATTGACAACATCTTCTCAAGATCAACGTGTACATCCTTGGCATGGAAGAATAATGAAATGGATGATGGATCATCATCCAAACGCCAAAACTTACTATATTGAGGAGCAAAATGCAGGTCACGGTAGTGGTTCGGATCTTACAGAAATCATTGTTGCGATAAGCCGGGAGTATACTTTTTTTGCTGACACATTAGGATTAACTATAAAAAAAGTTAAAGGACAACCCAATATCTATAATTAAGTTAATAGTTCCGTAGCAACTTTAGAACTAAGAGACTGTGTGAGAGGTAAAAGTTAGAAGTAACGTAGTCCAGACCTCGCCTTACCTTTAGCATGTAAAAATCAGGAAAGGGGTTTTGATATGACTAAAAACGGTTCTGTCGCATCTGTGAGGAAAGGTTATAGAATAGGCTAATACGGACTGATTTTAGACATAATTATGCCATTAGATTGGCAAAGTTGTAGAAAGAAGTATTGGATGCAGTTTGACCAATAACTTGCCCTTTTTGAATCATCCTAATATTTTCTATCCCCATAATTGTTAATTTTGCTGAGTGAAAATTCTTAAATCCCAGTGTGGGTTTGGTTCGTTTTTTAATAAAACGATCATCTTGCTCAATAATATTATTGAGATATTTAATTTGTCGGATTTCTATTTCATCTTCTCTAGATATATCCTTGTTAAAACTGTCAAGCGCTGCTTTATTGCTGCCACTTTTATCAATAGTTACTTTCTCAGGACAACCGTTTTCCTTAAACGCTTTTTTAAAAAAAGCCTTTGCAGCAATAGCATTTCTTCTGGATCTTAAAAGGAAATCAATAGTGTTCCCTTCTTTGTCGACAGCCCTATAAAGATAAACCCATTTGCCATTTAGTTTAATGTAAGTCTCATCCATTCTCCAGCTACCATTGACAGGTTTCTTACGACGACGAACCCTTTTATCAATAAGAGGGACAAAGCGTTTTACCCATCTTTGTAAAGTAGAATGGTCAATTTCAGCGCCCCGAATCATCATCATTTCTTCTAATTCGCGGTAGCTGAGGGAAAAACGGCATTTCATATAGACGAATAGCATGATGATTTCTGATGAAGAACAAAACTCCTTAAAATGAGGCCGCAATATTGGCAATATGGTCAGCATTTTATCAACTTTTTTGACCTAATTTAATAACATTTAGAGGGATACGCTACAGATGCGACAGATCCACATAATCTAGTAGCTCATCATAAAGCTTAGGAAAACTACTATGAATAGTGCCTTTAATCCATTTTTTTATGCATTTCAAGAAGCCGTATAATTTTTAAAAGAGCTTCATGAGCAGGGGTTGTGGTAATTTTACAATCCCTAACTTTTAGCCAGATTTCTGTGATTTTATTCCATACATCGTCTTTATTATTGATAAGATTATTGATAAAATTTTGCATGCTTTCATCTGTAATGGCATCTACAGATGATAACTTTTTAATTCCTAGCTGATCAAAAAATTCAATTAAGGTGGGAACATACCCACCAGAAAAACCTGCTCCAAAAGTAATACATACATTATCAGATGTGATTAGATCATCTATAACAGATTCCAAAGTTGCTTCTTCGCAGATGCCTGGTTCAGGTGGTGGCAAATATAATTCATCAGTAATCCATTCATTGGCTAGTTGAAATAAATAAGTCCCCAACTCTTTATATTGCGATTTTTCCCCTCTCAAACAATAAAAGTAAATGACAGAGCCATTGAATTCAAAAGGTTCTCATATTAGGTCATTGATAGTTGATGTTTTGCTAAAAACAACCGCTCCTTCATAAGACTTAAGGATTAAAGTAACGCTCTCTCCGCTTGGTATCTGATATTTTTCATCAACCACATTATAAAATTTTATCCCCATCGAGGGACTCAAAAAACCTAAGTCGGATTGATTATATACATCAGTTGAAAAACAAGAAGGAGAATAAAGAATAAAAATTAAAATATTATACCGCATAGTTTTATACTTTTTTAAGGATTGGGAGTGCTGCCTAAAATATAGATAGAAAAGGATTTCTCAAACAAGCAAAATTAGACTTGCACTCCAAGTTTAACCCAAATTTGAGTAGAGTCCGTTTTTAGAAGATATCTGTAATAATGATGGAAAGCAAGATGTTGGCAGCGCATCTATCTTAGGGCAAGCGCTGACAGCTATTTGCTGCTTTGTGTTATCTGTAGCAAAGCTTATAGGTGTCCGATATCCTAAACTTGAATGAGGACGTACGTAGTTATAATCTTCTTACCAGTCACCAATGAT
>DYSP01000006.1 GCA_020718185.1 Candidatus Odyssella sp.
AATCAATCGCCACCACATGCGCACCTGTCTTAAGGACATGAATCGCATCAGTCCCATAAGCAGAGCCAATATCGGCATATCTACCCGGATGGATTTTAGCTTGATGATAAAACTCTTTTGTGGCTTTTAAAGGAGTTAGATGAGCAAATCCCATATGGTTTTGAGTTTTAAGACGATTTCGCTCATCAATAATTAATGCTTCCCGATTCAAAAACATTCACCATTATCCTTTAATAAAATTAAGCGCCCCACAAGGAATTTTTCAGACTTTTGATAAATTCTTGATGATTTTCTTTTTCGGCATCCGTCAATTTATACTGACGCGAAGGGCGAAAGGATTTTTGTAAATTCAAGATATCGCTTACCTCAGCAATGCCTACATCAACATTTTCATCTTCTTGAAATTGAAAACTAACTTGACGGCCACCAATGAGTTCTAAATAAACTTTAGCAAGGAGTTCTGCATCAACCCAAGCACTATGTTTTTCGCGAATGCTTAAATCAATATTGAAGCGACGACATAAGGCATCCAAGCTTGCAGGAGAGCCTGGAAATTTTTTACGCGCGATTTTAAGGGTGTCTATGGCTCGCGCCGCCGGTAGCAACGGTCGGCACAGTCGATCAAGTTCCGCGTTTAAAAATCCCATATCAAAACTTGCATTATGAATAATCATGGGCGAATCTTGGATAAAGTCTAAAAACTCTTCCACAACATGAACAAATAAAGGTGCGTCTTTCACCATTTCGGCTGTAATGCCATGAACACGTGTAGATTCTTCAGGAATATCGCGTTGTGGGTTAATGTATTTATGATAAATTTTTCCGGTAGGTAAATGATTAATTAATTCCACAATTCCTATTTCAATAATACGATCCCCATCCCTTGGTCGAAGACCAGTGGTTTCTGTATCTAAAACAACTTCGCGAATTCCTATTTTGGTCATTACTCATTTATCTTTCTTAAGATTGTTTGTAATTGCTGTACAATATATCGCTTATTCAAACCTGTTTGCACAACAAAATCTGCTTGTTTCATTTTTTGAAGTGAGGGCATTTGCTGTTGCATTAACAATTCTCGTAGCTTTTGCGATTTTTGATCACGCTCTTCAAGTCGTTTTTGCTGTAACCACTGCGGGCAATTGACAACGATGATATAATCACAAAGATGCTGCATCTGCTTTTCAATGAGCAACGGAATATCTAAAAAAACAAGCTTCATTTGTAAAGTTTGACATTTTTGAAGAAATTTTTGCCTAACTTTTGCAAGCTCCGGATATAAAATACTTTCTAAGTGTAAAAGATGATATGGGTTTTCTAAAATAAAACTCATCAAATTTCCACGTTGAACTATCTGATCTTTTACTAAATTAGGCCTTAGTAATATTAATTGTTGTTGGACATGCGGCATCGCATACAGCCTTTTAATTTCCGCATCCGCTTCCATAACAGGGAAATTTCCTTGTTTTTTTAATAACTGAACCAATGTGCTTTTCCCCATTGCCATTGATCCCGTAATACCAATGATAATCATCTAGAAATCAACATTCTTAACTCATCCGTTATTTCAGGAAAAATAGAAAACCAACTCTTAAAGCTATGTTGAGCTTGTCTTAATAAAAATTCAACCCCTGGAATGATTAAGCACCCAGATTGGTGCGCCTGTTGAACAATTGCTGACGGTACTCCACCGTAAGTGTAATCACACACCACTGTTTTTGTGCAAAGAGGAGGGATATCAACATTTAAATGAGGAACTGTATTAATAATGATCGATGCCTCATTCATTAAAGAATACACATTATTCCAATCATGAAAATGAAGAAGAGGGGCGTAATCTGAATGCCAATGCTTTTGTTGACGCTGTACCAAATGCACTTGCTCCATCTGCAAAAGATAAAATGCTTCCACCAATGCCCGAGCCGTACCTCCATTGCCAAGAATTACTATTTTTTGCTGTAGATCACAATTTTTAAAAACGTCTAAAGCGGCTAAAACATCAGTATTTGTGGCTTGATATATACCATTAGATTGTCGTGCTAGTGTATTTACTGCTGTTAATCTTGCTGTTGGTTGTCCAAATCTTTGGAATACAGCTTCTTTGTACGGGATGGTGATATTTAAGCCATCAATATCCGTATTTAAAAGTTTTTCAAATCCTTCTTTTTCATTAGAATGAGAAATATCATAAAGACGATACTCAGCATTGATTTTATACAATGAGAACCAATAAGAATGGATTTTAGGCGATAAAGAATATTGAATTTGATGTCCCCATAAACCTAGTCGATAAGTCTGCGTCATCTGTGTCAACACCCTGTGGATAACTATGTGTATAATTGTAAGTAAGAAATGTTGCCCGCATGTGGATAGTTAGTGGACAAAAGAGTCTATTTCGAAAAATGTTAGTAAAACCCTTGTTTAGCGATAATCATCCCTGGCTTTATCCACAAGACAAAATAATAATCACAGTTGTGGATAAGGTGCAATAGATGATTTCAATTTTCACAGGGTTTTCCACAAAAAAATAAATAATAACTGTTTGAAATAAGATATTTTTTAAAGTTATCCACAGTTTTTATTTCGACAATTTATGGAAAACTCTGGTATGTGGATGAATTTTGAATAAGAATGTATCCACGGCTTTCACAGGCATCCACTACTACAACTACTTTAATTAATAGATATTATTATGATTGTTGATAATAAACTTCTTCACGTTTTATCAGGGGGGAAACCCGCTAAACCTCCTATTTGGTTCATGCGCCAAGCAGGTCGGTATTTATCTGAATATCGTCAACTAAGAGAACAAGCAGGATCTTTTTGGAATTTATGTTTCACACCAGAGCTTGCAGCAGAAGTAACTCTACAACCACTTCGTCGATTTGATTTTGATGCAGCGATTATTTTTAGTGATATCTTAATCATTCCTCATGCGCTGGGACAACACGTTGAGTTTTTACCAAACCATGGACCATGGCTAGAAGAACTTGATTTCTTAGCAATCTTTAAAATCTGGCAAGATCAAACATATTTATCAAAATTACAGTCAACCTTACAAGCTTTGCAAATCGTCAAACAAAATCTTCACCTACATCAGGCATTAATTGGCTTTTCAGGAGCACCGTGGACACTTGCCACCTACATGCTTAATCTCAGAAAAGCGCATCAATTTGAATCTGTTTTATCTCTTTTGACAACCAAACCCCAAGAAGTTTCACAACTTTTAGAACTTTTAACAGATGTGGTTGCTATTTATTTGATTGAACAACTAAAAAATGGCGCAGATGTGGTGAAAATCTTTGATTCTTGGGCTGGAGTTGTGCCAATTGAAGCGCGAGATGAATTGCTTTTAAAACCTTTGATGAAGATTGTTTCTCAAATACGTGAAACTTTTCCAAAAGCCCCTATTATTTATTTTGGCCGAGAAATCTCTGATTATTATCCAACAATTATTAAAAACATTTCTAATTTAACTTTAGCATTTGATCAATTTGTTGAACCAATTCAAATTCGTGATCAATTTCAAACTGTTATTCCTGTTCAAGGAAATTTAGACCCTGCATTATTGCTTCAGGGGGGGGATGAATTAACACGAGCCACGCAAAACCTCCTTGATGTTTTAGGGAAAGGCTCGTATGTTTTTAATCTAGGACATGGAATTTTACCACAAACACCTGTAAACCATGTACAACACGTAATCGACCTGGTTCGCCAAACCTAAGGATTTTGATGTCGAAAAAAATTGCCGTTTTACTAATGAATTTAGGGGGGCCTGATTCTCTTGAGGCTGTACGCCCTTTTTTGTATAATTTGTTTTCAGATCCGGCAATTCTTCGTTACCCCTCCCCCTTTCGCCAAATTCTTGCGTGGCTAATTTCAAAATTACGATATAAGAAAGCGCGCCAGATTTATGCTAAAATTGGTGGAAAATCACCTATTTTAGAAAACACACAAGCTCAAGCCGCGGCGTTAAAGCAAAAACTTATACAAATGCTACCTGACAAAACTTTAGATATTTTTGTGGCGATGCGGTACTTTCATCCCCTGACAGAAAAAGCCGTTCTTGATGTGCAAAACTTTCAGCCAGATCATGTGATTTTGTTACCAATGTATCCCCAATTTTCAACGACTACGACAGCATCTAGTTTGAAGCGGTGGCGAGACTTATTTAAGGAAAACGTGATGATGACAGAAATCTGTTGTTATCCCACTAACCCTGGCTTTATAGCAGCATATGTTGATTTAATTTATCAATCATTGAAAGAAGTTCCTGAAAAATGCGGGGTTCGTTTGTTATTTTCAGCTCATGGATTGCCGCAAAAAATTGTTGATGAAGGAGATCCGTACGCTATTCAGATTTCTCAATCTGTCATGGCTATTATGGGTGATCCAACCTTAAAAGATGTTGATTATCAGATTTGTTATCAAAGCCGTGTTGGGCCTTTAAAGTGGTTGGGCCCATCCCTTGATTCAGCCATGCAAAAAGCCTCCGCTGATCAAAAAGGTGTTATCATCGTCCCCATTTCATTTGTTTGTGAACATTCCGAGACGTTAGTTGAACTTGATATGGATTTTCGCAAAGTTGCCAAATCTCTTAATTTGCCTTATTATGGACGGGTGCCGACGGTTTCTTGTCATCCAAAATTTATTGACGGGCTTGCACATTTAGTGAAGGAAGGCCTGCAAAGTATTAGGCAGGATATTCCTAAAATGTGCCCGGTAAATACTGTTCAATGTTGGTGTCAAACTGCTCATGGCTGATTTTCTTCTATCTCATATTCTTGGACTCAAGGCTTTTCATGTTATTTGCATTATTGCTTGGATGGCAGGGCTCTTTTATTTTCCAAGATTGCTTGTTTACCATACGAAAAACAAACATAATCCAGAGATTTGCACATTGTTCCAAGTTATGGAAGTACGCCTTTATAAAATTATTATGATACCTGCCATGATTTTGTCATTGATTTCTGGTGTTATTATTGCTAGTGTCACACTTACTTGGTCTTTTGGTTGGATGCATCTTAAACTATTGGCTGTTGTTTTTCTAATCGTATTTCAATTTATGCTCGGTCACTGGAGTCAGCGTTTAGCAACCAACAATTGCGACCATAGCGAAAAATTCTTTCGGATAATCAACGAAATTCCAACAATTTTGCTCATTATCATCATCGTTAGCGTAATCATCAAACCCTTCTAATTTATTCCGGGAAATAGAATGCATCTTCAAGAATTGAAACGAAAAAGTCCTGCCGATCTCCTTACTTATGCTGAAGAACTCGAAATCGAAAATGCGAGTGCTATGCGCAAACAAGATTTATTGTTTGCCATTTTAAAGAAACTTGCTGAAAAAGAAATTGCTATTTATGGTGATGGTGTTATTGAGATATTACAGGATGGTTTTGGATTTTTAAGAGCTCCTGAAGCAAACTATCTTCCTGGACCTGATGATATTTATGTTTCACCAAGTCAAGTTCGTCGCTTTGGCCTTAGAACGGGCGATACTGTTGAGGGACAAATTAGATCGCCCAAAGATGGTGAACGTTATTTTGCTTTGCTTAAAGTCAATAAAATCAACTTTGAAGAACCTGATAATATAAAATATCGAATCAATTTTGATAACCTAACACCCCTCTATCCGGATGAAAAAATGAGTCTTGAGGTAGAACATGAACAAGCTTCTGGACGAGATGTAACCCAGCGTGTGATCGACCTTGTTTCTCCTCTAGGTAAAGGTCAGCGTGCTTTGATTGTTGCTCCGCCACGCACGGGGAAAACGGTGATGTTACAAAATGTTGCCCATGCGATTGCCGCAAATCATCCTGAAATTTATTTAATTGTTTTGTTGATTGACGAGCGCCCTGAAGAAGTAACCGATATGGCTCGTTCTGTTAAGGGTGAAGTTGTTTCTTCAACATTCGATGAACCAGCATCCCGCCACGTTCAAGTCGCAGAAATGGTTATTGAAAAAGCAAAACGTCTTGTTGAACAAAAACGAGATGTGGTTATTTTACTTGACTCTATCACTCGTCTTGCACGTGCGTATAACACGGTTGTTCCTTCTTCTGGTAAGGTTTTAACAGGTGGTGTTGATGCTAATGCCCTTCAACGCCCCAAGCGTTTCTTTGGTGCAGCGCGAAATATTGAAGATGGTGGTTCCTTAACAATTATTGCGACTGCTCTTATCGATACGGGATCACGTATGGATGAAGTCATTTTCGAAGAATTCAAGGGAACAGGAAATGCGGAAATCGTTCTTGATCGTAAACTCTCAGATAAGCGTGTCTTCCCAGCTATTGACATTAATAAATCTGGTACGCGCAAAGAAGAATTGTTAATGCGTGATAAGCTAGAGTTGTCAAAAATGTGGGTACTACGTCGTATTTTAAATCCGATGGGTACTGTAGAAGCCATGGAATTCCTTGTTGATAAGCTAAAATATAGCAAAACAAATAGTGATTTCTTTCAGTCAATGAATTCTTAGGTTCATTTAGGGGCAGCCTCTTAGAGTTCAGAAAGCAAATATTTAATTATGGCTGAGTGGTTGCTTTTTTAATTTTGATTTGTTCGTCCCGCGCCTTTATAAAAGCGTTATTTCTTTCAACAGCAGCTTTTTTAAGTACTTGTGAAAAATGAAATAGCTCTTGCTCTTTTGCATTGGCAATATCTTCAAACGATTGTTTTTCTTCAGCTGAAGCTTGAGGTGATGTTGCAACAAATTTGGCTCTAATATATGAAAAAGCTGTTTCCAAAAACGCTTTTCCGTGACCTAACTCTGCCCTTGTTTTATATTCTAGAACATCTAATGCATTTATCCATTTTGCAAAATCTGGCTTTGTGTCAAATTTTTCTTTTGCAGATTGTATTCCTAATATTGCTGAATAGATTGTGTGAGTATATCTTTTATAGTGTTTACAAATTCCTTGAGGCTATTCTTTGCCTCATTGAAGCCTGGAGTTCCCAAATTGATTCCCAAAAATTTTGATTCTATATTCAACACTTCATTTAATTCTTCTAGAACAGCTATTAATTTCTGTCTATCAGTACTTTGTTCTACAGTTGTGATAGCAACTGTAATACTATTTAAAGTACTATCTATTATATGATTTAGTTGTTGATAATCTTCTTCCAGAACAGCCGATTTTAAAGCTTTTTTAGTGTGATCTTGTGTTGAAACTATACTGTTAGCTTCGTTTGTTTTGATGATAATAAGACATAAACTCAAAAAAATGTAACTTTTCAACATAGAAGTTCCTTTTTTTTCTAGATTCATTATTGTAAATATAACATAAAAATAGAGATAAAAAATATATCTTTCAGGCGTTTATGAGGTTTTATCGAGGATTAATATTACATTACTTTAATGAAAAAGATAAAGTAGAATAGATATTAAAATTTATATCTGCTTTTTGAGAGTGGGCTCTTAATAGTAAAATTGGTGAGGTAAAATTTGAGGTTACAACAACAAAACCAGCAATTTATTCCCCACCATAATATGAGCGGTAATATTAAAACCAATAAGGTTATTTTCAGCCTGTTTCTATTTTTTTTTCTCAAAAGAACCTTATCAAGGCCTTTTGTAACGTAAACAGTATCTCTTTTCAACTATTAATTTAAAATTTTAAAAAAATAAAACTAAAAGTAGCGTTTTTCTGGGTAGGCATAATGTTTTCTAGCTATTAAAATTTTTTTGATATTCATTATATTTTTTCTCGCAAAAAAAATAAAATTCGTCTAGCATGCAGAGGATGGGCCTGTAGCTCAGTTGGTTAGAGCCCTCCGCTCATAACGGAGTTGTCGCAGGTTCAAGTCCTGCCGGGCCCACCACCATTAAATGGTTAATGAATACTTTTTTGGTGGGGGCAATTTAGATTATGATAGACAATATCTTTATTTCTAAGAGCTAATCCTTGTTATTTATTTCTCCTTTTTCAAAGCATTTCTCTAAAAGACCTTAATCATTACCTTTTTCTGTTTAAAGATGAAAAATCGATAGCATCTAGGGGTAGAGTTTCGTATAACTAAGTCAATAACCTCTCTAACCTAATAGGTTGATTATGGCTGGATCTGTAAATAAAGTAATTCTCGTTGGTAACCTTGGGCGTGACCCTGAAGTACGCTTTGGCCCTGACGGATCAAAAATTGTTAGCTTGTCTGTTGCGACAAGTGAATCTTGGAAAGATAAAAACAGCGGTGAACGTAAAGACCGCACTGAATGGCATCGTGTTGTTGTGTTCAACGACCGTTTAGCTGATATTGCTGAAAAATATTTGCGTAAAGGATCAAAAGTTTACCTTGAAGGTCAATTACAAACACGTAAATGGACTGATCAGCAAGGTCAAGAACGTTACACAACAGAAGTTGCTCTTGCTCGCTATCGTGGTGAAATGACACTTCTTGATGGAAAAGGGGATGCTGGTGGTGCCAATGACTTTGATACTGGCTCTCTTGGTGGATCGATGAGTGGTTCCAATAATGATTCATTTTCTTCTGCCTCAGGGCCAAAATTTGATGATTTGAACGATGAAATTCCATTTTGATTTATAGTTAGGTGCTTTTGCAATGACCACATCTCTGCAGTCCTCTGATGTTAAGCCTATCGCTATTGAAGAGGAAATGAAGCGCTCATACCTCGCTTATGCGATGAGTGTCATCGTTTCTCGTGCTCTTCCTGATGTTCGTGATGGTTTAAAACCTGTGCATCGACGCATTTTATATGCAATGAAAGAAGCGGGAAATGAATATAATCGAGCGTATCGTAAGTCTGCGCGTACGGTTGGTGATGTGATGGGTAAATACCATCCCCACGGAAACGCTGCTATTTATGATGCTCTTGTTAGAATGGCTCAGGATTTTTCCCTAAGACTGCCGTTGATTGATGGTCAAGGAAACTTTGGTTCTATGGATGGTGACCCTGCAGCGGCCGAACGTTATACCGAAGCGCGTCTCAGTCGCTCAGCGCATGATTTATTAGAAGATATTGATCGTGACACGGTTGATTTTCAAGCAAACTATGATGATTCAACGCAAGAGCCAAAGGTATTACCGGCAAAATATCCTAATATTTTGGTCAATGGTGGTAATGGGATTGCTGTGGGAATGGCCACGAATATTCCAACACATAACTTATCAGAAGTTATTGATGCGTGTTGCGCCTTGATTGATAATCCCAATTTATCAACAGAAGAATTGATGCAATTTGTTCCTGGCCCAGACTTTCCTACAGGGGGAAGCATTATTGGTCGTGCGGGCATTTTAGAAGCCTATCGCGGAGGGCGAGGATCTATTGTGATCCGGGGGAAAACACACATCGAAACGCTGCGCGGTGATCGTGAAGCTATTATCGTTGATGAAATTCCGTTTCAAGTAAATAAATCGCGTATGATTGAGCGAATTGCTGAAATTGTGAAAGATAAAACGATTGAAGGCATTTCTGATTTACGCGATGAATCAGACCGTGATGGTGTGCGGGTGGTGATTGAATTAAAACGAGATGCGAATTCAGACGTTGTTTTGAATCAGCTTTATCGTTATACGTCTCTTCAAACATCCTTTGGTATTAATATGTTGGCGTTGCATCAAGGTCGCCCAGAACAGTTATCACTTCACCGTATTTTGACAGCATTTTTGGAATTTCGTGAAGAAGTTATTTTACGTCGGACACGCTATGAATTGCGAAAAGCGCGTGAAAAAGCCCATCTTTTTGTAGGTCTTGCCATTGCGGTTGCAAATATTGATCCGATTATAGCTTTGATTCGAGCAGCGTCTGACCGTCAACTTGCAAAAGAACAATTGCTAAGTCAACGTTGGCCTGCTGCCTCAGTTGCGTCTTTATTGGCAATTGTTGATGAGCCAGGTAACGAAGTTTCGGCTGATGGTACTTACCAGTTGACTGAAGGTCAAGTTCAGGGAATTTTAGATTTAAGACTTCATCGCTTGACAGGGTTGGAACGAGATAAAATTGCTAATGACTTGAGTGAACTTGCACAAAAAATTAGTGATCTTTTAAGTATTTTAGGATCTCGTGTCCGGATGCTTGATGAATTGCGTCAAGAGTTAATTCAGGTTAAAGAACAACATGGAACGCCGCGTCGTACAGAAATCGAAGAAGGTGATTCTTCGGTTGATGTTGAAGATTTGATTCAACGTGAAGACATGGTTATCACAGTCAGTATGGAAGGGTACATCAAACGTGTACCACTTTATACCTACCGTGCGCAAAGGCGTGGTGGTAAGGGTCGTTCGGGAATGTCGACAAAACAAGAAGATATTGTTCAAGATGTTTTTGTTGCCAGTACCCATAGTCCAGTCTTATTCTTTACTAATTTTGGTCGTGTTTATCAGTTGAAAGTTTACCGTTTACCTATCGGAAGTCCACAATCGAAAGGGCGACCGATGATTAACTTGTTACCTCTTTCAAAGGGTGAAGTTATTTCTACGGTTTTGGTGTTGCCAGAAGATACGTCTGAATGGGATGCTATGAACATCATGTTTGCCACTTCTTTTGGACATGTACGTCGTAATAAATTAAGTGACTTCTTAAACATTAAATCCAATGGTAAAATTGCCATGAAATTGGATGATAATGAAAAACTTATTGCCGTGCGTGCCTGTAGTGAAGCAAATGACGTCATGCTATCAACTCGAATTGGTAAGTGTATTCGTTTTAATGTTGATGATGTAAGGGTATTCGTTGGCCGTGATTCAACAGGTGTTCGGGGAATAAAACTTGCTGAAGAAGATGCTGTGATTTCTATGACGATTCTTGATAGATCTCTTATGACAATGGACGAACGTAACCAATATTTACGTCAAGCTTCTAAATTGCGTGCTGTCTTTGATGAAGAATCAACTGAGAATGAGGAAATAGAAGAAACGCCTATTTCTGACGTTCAATTACCTGCAGAACGATTCGAAGAATTGTTTGAAGCAGAGCAATTTATTTTAACTGTCACAGAAAATGGGTTTGGTAAACGTAGTTCTGCCTATGAATATCGCACAACAGGTCGCGGTGGCGTTGGTATTGACAGTATTATTGTAAATGCAAGGAATGGCGGCGTTGTTGCTTCTTTCCCGATTCAACCTAATGATCAAATTATGCTTGTTACCGATGGTGGAAAATTGATTCGTTGCCCAATTCATGATGTTCGAATCGCTGGTCGTCGAACTCAAGGTGTGACAATTTTCCGAATTTCAGATGATGAAAAAGTTGTGGCTGTCAGCCATATTTCTGGAGATCAACTGGGAGAAGATAATTTAGAAGAAGACATGATTGTCGATGATGTCGCCTTAGTTGAAGAAGGTATTATTGAGATCGAATAATCGTTGTTATTGATCAAATAAAAAATGCTGAAACTTGGCGTTAATCTATTTTTCAGCATTTTTTTACGTTAAAATAAGTATCTATTTTGTTTTCATAAGACTAGCGTTATATTCAGATGTTATTTGGTTTAAATCACCAATTTCAATATAATCTGAACACAAGATAGTTGGGTTATTTTCTACGTTTAATGATTGGTTTTTTTACAGGCGGTGTATGAGGATTCACATTTTCAATTTCTTTAAGTTTAAAAAGCATATCTTCAGCATAATCAACGATATTGGTATAATTATTCGATGAAATCATACACCAATAAAACTCTCTAAGATTGAAAAAGGTAAATCCTTTATCTTCCAGAAGTTTAGTATACCATAGATATGAAGCTTCTAAATATTGATTGAAATATTTTAAACGCCATACATTATTTTCAAAATTTTCTGGCTGACAGGAAGAACAGAAATCGGTGTAATTTCATCATTTTCAGAAAAATAAGGTACATTTAAAGTTGTTTCAAACTTATAAGAAACTTTTTTTAAAACTCATCTCTTAGGTCTTTTAAGGTAATAGAATCATCCGTAGCTAGGCAATTTTGACTTAAACATAAAATAAAAATAAAAAAATACTTCATGAATTTTACCTAATGTTGCTTAAGATTAAACTATAACATTGATTATTGAATCTGTCCATTAACAGTTAATGAAATAGGTACACTTGCTAATGCTTTGGAAACAGGGCAATTTTTTGCGGCACGTACAGCAATTTCTGATAGATTTTCTGGGCTAATTTCATCGGCACTTGCGTGTGTTTCAAGATGAATTTGAGTAATGCTAAATCCATCTCCTGTTTTGGCCATATGTACTTTTGCAATTGTTTCAACGTGGATATTTTTGAAATTTTCTTTACTAAGTTCAGCAGAAAATGACATAGAAAAGCAACTTGCATGAGCCGCTGCAATAAGTTCTTCTGGATTCGTGAAGGGTGATGATGTTTCAGCAAATCTGTCTTTAAAACTATAGGCGCCTGCAAAAGAGCCACTTCCAAATTCAAGGTGGCCATTTCCTGATAATAAATCACCTGTCCATCGGGCATCTGAATGTCGAACGATTGTCATGAAAATTTCCTCCAAACTAAAACTGACTAAGAATGATTTATATTATGTTGGTAAATAGATTGAAAAACAGTTAAGCTTCCTCAATAACTTCCTCAATTTTTTCTGTAATGACACCTTATCTTGGTCAACTTTTTTTAAATATTGCAGGTTTTTCTGCTTTTATTTCTCTTTTAATATCCTTTAAAACGTCAACGCTTAAAAAATTATACATTGCTCAAGTCGTCTTTATCACAGCTGCTTTTATCGTCTTGATTTATGCACATGTAATGTCGGATTTTTCTCTTATGAATGTTATTTCTCATTCACATACTCAAAAACCCTGGCTCTATAAAATAGCAGGAACCTGGGGGAATCATGAAGGGTCAATGCTGCTATGGGTCTTGCTATTAGTATGGTTTGGTCTAAGTGCGTTAAAAGATATTAAAATTCAATCTGTAGAGCAGACACGTATAATTCTTCATAGTGCTTTAAACTTACTGTTTATTTCATTTTTATTGTTAGTGTGTGACCCTTTTGAGGTGACTGCCATAATTCCAGCCGAGGGTAATGATTTAAACCCTTTGTTGCAAGATCCATTACTTGCCATCCATCCACCATTTTTATATGCAGGATATGTTGGTTTTGTGGTTCCTTTTATTTACGTGATCAGCAACGTTTTTCATAAAAATTCCCCCCTTAATTGGTTGTCATCACTTCGATTAATGGTTTTAATTCCCTGGACACTGCTGTCTGTTGGTCTTGGTCTTGGAAGTTTTTGGGCTTACTATGAACTTGGCTGGGGCGGATGGTGGTTTTGGGATCCTGTGGAAAATACAGCTCTTATTCCGTGGATTTTAAGCCTACTTCTTCTGCATAGTTTGTTTCAAAATGGTCATCAGCTGCAAACCATAAGACTTATTATTGTTTTATCAATGCTAACGTTTATGTCAAGTTTAGTGGGAACACTACTTGTTCGTTCGGGATTACTTGTATCAGTTCATAGTTTTGCCGTTGATCCAGCACGTGGTGTTTTATTATTGGGTTTGAGTTGCGCTGTTTTGTGTGGATCTATTTGGCTTGTTTACAACAAATTCCCCCATCCTTCGCCAAATCATGAAGGATATATGACGCGGTCAGGATTTATTCGAGCCGCTATTTTGTTGATGTTTGCTGCTCTTTTTACTCTTGTTTTTGGTACTCTTTACCCACTTTTAAGTTCGTATTTGGGATATCCTGTAACAGTGGGTGCTCCCTATTTTCAAATGACTTTTGTGCCGATGATGCTACCCATTCTTTGTTTTCTTCCTTTTATTCCTTGGCTTGGATGGCAGCAAATATCCTTGTATACGGTTATTAATAAAGTTTTACCAAGTTTAATATTAAGTGGTTTTATCGTTGTCTTTTTGTGGTATGAGAGCGAAATTAAAACAATCAAAGACATAAGTTTTTCGTGGATGGCTTTATGGATTATGGCTAGCACATTGTTATCCATAAAACGCTGCCAATTAAGTTTTCGGTTTATTGGTATGTCATTGGCGCATTTCGGCATTGGTCTTGCTATTTTAGGAATGATTTTATCATCTGCTACCGAGCAAGAATACGTAAAAGCATTGCGCGAAGGTGAAGGAATGAACATTGCAGGGTATCAGCTAAAACTTACGCAAGTTACCTCCATTGATGGCTCTAATTATATTGCTCAACAAGCCCACATAGCTATAGAAAAAAATGGGCACGCTATTACCACTTTATCACCTGAAAAGCGATTTTATTGGACAAAAGGGATTATTCACGGAGAAACAGCAATTTATCCAAGTGGTCTCAGTCACCTTTACGTCGCCTTGGGTGAACAATATGAAGGCAATATTTGGAGTTTTAGATTTTATTATAAGCCCAATATTAACTTATTATGGCTTGGCATGATTTGTATTGCTTTGGCGGGATTCATACTTATTGTCACCCGTCATAAAAAGGCTATTGTTGCTGTTGCTTTGTTTTGTTCAACCGCGAGCTTCTCAATGGAAGCTCATGAGACATTATTCGATCAGCTATTAGAACAACGAGCCATGCATGTGGGTCGCATGATTTTATGTCCGACTTGTGCTGGGCAAAACATTAATGATTCGGTGGCCGAGGAAGCACAAGACATGCGCACACATGTCCGTCAATTAATCAGTCAAGGATTAGGAGATACAGAAATACTCGATTATTTTAGTGAAAAATACGGCGAAAAGATCCTCTATCAACCTGCTTTAACTTATGCCAATATTCTTTTATGGGGGCTTCCTTGGGCTATCTTTTTATTGTGTAGTGTATGGGGGTGGCGGCGTTACTATCTAAATGTCGTTGACGATAAAAAAATATTTTGATGCCACATTTGTTGCAGCAAAATATCTAGTTCCTGTAAAGATATTTTTATGCCTAGTTTTTCAAGTGAGGTAACACCAAATTCTGGTAGCCCGCAGGGCACAATACCAGAATAATGATCAAGATTAGGAGTCACATTAATCGCAATTCCGTGAAATGTAACCCATTTACTAATTCTCACACCAATGGCGGCAATTTTTTCCTCTCCAATATCCGTTTTCACCCAAATCCCTACGCGTCCGGGGCGGCGTTCACCTTGTACATGTAACAAACTTAATGTATCAATAATCCATTGCTCTAATGCATAAACAAATGCTCGCAGATCTTTTTGGCGCTGGTCTAGATCAATCATCACATACGCAATGCGTTGGCCAGGACCATGATAGGTAAATTGTCCACCTCGACCTGTTTGGTAGATAGGAAGAATGCCTGCATCAATTAGGTCGTGTTCTTTAGCACTAGTCCCAGCTGTGTACATGGGCGGATGTTCTAATAACCAAACAAGTTCGTTAGCGTGTTTTATTTGGATGTCTGTAACGCGTGCCTGCATCATTTCCAATGCATCTGGGTAAGATACAAAATCAGTTGATTGAAGCCACTCTAAAGAAGACATGAAAGATCCTGTTGATCGTAAAGAAGAATGCCAGACTGATGACATAATGAATCAATTTTAGGCCAATATGGGCTGTTTTTGAAAAAATAAACGCGGCTAACTTTAGCAGCAATAACTTCTAAAGCAAAGCTAGCAGAATCATGGCATGCTATACCCAAAGTTATTTTACAAGAAGGTAATAATTTTTGTAATTTTTGCTGCGCTATTAAATAATAACGAACCCCATAGTTTGACGCAAAATCAGGGTGAGCAACAAGGCAAATTTGTGGCCTTTCTATAAGGTTAGTCATAGATAAAAGATCTTGAAATTCCTTGATAATAATTATTTCTATTGCCATGTAGCGGGAAGTATTAAAGGTTAAAGTTGATTTTAAAGTAACCGGAAAGGGACAAAATGGTCAACCACCAATCCTTAATATAACAAATATGTGTCATCACTCATTGTTGATTTATAACAAAAGGCTATTATATATAAAATGAGATCATTATGCAATGACCTCAAAATAGATTTCCTATTCAGAAGAGAGAGTTTAATGTTATTAAAAAAAATAGTAATATTTCTATGTTTTGGCTTGTTTTCTAGCCATATTGTTGTTGGTGCACAAGTAGATGAGCAAATTACAGAAGATGTAGATATTGCCCAAATTTTAGAAGAAAATGGGGTTCAAGGAACTGTCATTATTTCATCACTAGATAACAACACGACATATGTACATAATCATCAACGTGCTTTGGAAAGATTATCTCCTGCGTCTACTTTTAAAATTATGAATTCTATTATTGCGCTTGAAACGGGTGTGATTGCCGACCAGCATGAAATCATTAAATGGGATGGGCAAAAGCGCGACTTAGAGGCTTGGAATCAAGACCAAAACCTAAAGTTTGCCTTTAAATTTTCATGCATCTGGTTTTATCAAGAACTTGCCAAAAAAATTGGCAAAGCAACGTACCTCGACTATTTTAATCGGTTGAATTACGGCAATAAACTTGTTGGCGCGGACGTAACAACGTTTTGGTTAAAAGATGGGGGCGATTTAAGAATATCACCTTATGAACAAATTGAATTCTTACGTCAGATTTATCAACATCAATTACCAATAGCCGAAAGAACATATGAAATCTTAAAAGATATCATGCTTGAAGAAGACACTGATAATTATAAAATATATTCAAAAACAGGCGCAGCAACAAAGGATTGGATTGGTCATGGTTGGTATGTTGGATATGTCACAACAAATGATCAAGTATGGATTTTTGCGACAAATATTTTAATTGATGGATTGAAAGATTTACCTAAAAGAAAAGCCATCACGATGGCAGTTTTGAAGAAAAAGGGCATTATATCTTAAATAACCTCAATAATGGATAAGAAAACTTGAAACTCTTCGGATTAACGGCTCTTTTCCTGAAATCAGCACCCTAAAAATACTCAAATAGACTAACTATTCTGCGCTTTTTATGAACCTGATATCAAGAAATCGCTCGTTACTCCTTGTGTTTAAAGCATCTTTATCCAATACTGGGGTTAAATAAAAATATTGGCTTGGTTTTCACTAATCAAGTCAATTAAGGATAAAGCTTTATTTTCCTTAATAAAGTATTAATTTTTCTGTACTTTCTTAAGAGATTCGTTAGGATTGTGGAAGAATCTTTTTAAAATGATGAAGCTATGCGATTCTTTCCTTCGATTTTAGTGTTGGTGGTGGCGTTCATTTGGGCGGCAGCATTTATTTACTTAAGTCTTGATGTCAATGAACTCCTAGAAGGATTTGCATTGCTTGTACTTGGGACAATTTCTTCGTTTGTTTTAGCTTATTGGGCACATCTCTTACGTCGTAATCAACGGTTATTCGACCGCTTTCATTTTTTACAACAAGGAATTGCTTCGTTAGCCCCGACGATTGAATCGGTTATTTTTGATAATAAAGGAAAGGTTGTTTGGACAACTCACCCCAATGCATATCCAACATTAGCAGAATTCAGCCGTAAATTATTTTTAAGGATAAAATCTCCCGCAAAAACAGCTGAAATCCGGCAGGTTATTGATCAGAGAGAACGATGTGAGGTTTTATTTTGTGGTGGCGGTAACGGATTAGGGCAAGATCAGAAATGGTGGACTTTTACGCAAGCGGCATTTGACAAAAACAGCTCAATCATGTTTATCAAAGATGTAACGCCGCACTTTGATGCCTATCATAAATTAAAACAGAACTATCAACAACTTGAACAGTTTTTAGATAGTGCCCCCTTTGCTATTTTTTATACCAGCGGCCAAGGAAAAATACTTGGTGTCAATCAAACTTTTTGTAACTGGCTTGAATTAACTCAAGAACAATTTATTGGGCGCAATATCAGTGAATTTTTAACACAATCTGATGGCTATAAAGGGTTGGTCAAAGTTATCAATAAAAATGGATCGAGTTTTAAGGCATTACTGTTTAAACCTAATATTGATCCACAAACCAGATTACGCCCCACAATTCTTTGCAAATTTGATAGTCCTGTAGCATTAGTTCATGAAGAAATTGTACAAGAATCAGCTTTTTTAGACGCCGCAATTCCGGCGTTAACATTAACACATGTGGGAATGATTTCTTCATCTAACTCAGCATTGAACGCTATTTTAGGGGAAAATAGCGTTAAAGGTGAATTTACCCAATTGGTTCATCCAGCTCAACGTGACGAAGTTTCAAAAAAACTGCAAAAAGCTTTTGAACAACGATCCCCTATTTTGCCATTTGAAATTCGTTTGGATGATAACAAACTACAAGCAACAATGTATGCATCTCGCCCTTATCAAAAAGGTCAACATCAAGAAGTGATGTTGCAGTTTATTGATATTTCTGAACAAAAACGTCTTGAAGATCAGTTTATTCAATCTCAAAAAATGCAAGCGGTAGGACAACTAGCAGGTGGTATCGCGCATGACTTTAACAATTTGCTGACAGCGATGATTGGTTATTCAGATTTATTACTACAGCGTTATTTACCAAATGATCCTTCTTATACTGACGTGATGCAAATTAAACAAAATGCGAATCGAGCCGCAAATTTAGTACGACAATTACTGGCGTTTTCTCGCAGACAAACTTTGCAGCCTAAGGTGGTTAATATTACAGATCATCTGGTAGAAATCTCAACGTTGTTAAGACGATTGATTGGTGCAGGTATTGACTTAAAAATGGCTCATGCGCGAGATCTTTGGCCAGTGAAGGTGGATGTCGGTCAATTTGAGCAGGTGATCATTAATTTGGTAGTTAATGCGCGCGATGCAATGAAAGGTGGGGGAAGCCTCACTATTAAAACATCCAATAGTCATCTACTTCGACAACAACGCTATGGTCATGATATTATTCCCAAAGGTGAGTATATTTCCATTGAAGTGATCGATACAGGGTCAGGTATTACGCCTGAAAATTTAACTTATATTTTTGAACCATTCTTTTCCACTAAAGAAGTAGGCGAAGGAACGGGGCTGGGGCTTTCCACCGTTTATGGAATTGTGAAACAAACAGGTGGCTTTGTATTGGTTGATAGCAAAATTGATTATGGGACTACCTTTAATATTTTACTACCTAGATATACAGGGCCTATGGAAGGAGAACCTGTAAAAATTGAACAACAAATCCATGATTTGACAGGTGGTGGAAAGGTGTTACTTGTTGAAGATGAAGATGCTGTGAGAATGTTTAGTGCACGGGCTTTGCGTGAAAAAGGATATGAAGTTATTGAAGCAGCCAGTGGTGATGCAGCGCTGGAACTTGTAAAAGGTGGGCAAGAATTTGATATTCTTGTGACAGATGTGGTTATGCCTAAAATGGATGGCCCTACTTTGTGTAAAAAGATTCGTGATATCTATCCTAATGCACGCACAATTTTTATTTCTGGATATACCGAAGATACGTTTCGTAAGAATTTAGATGCTGATGCAAATATTCATTTTTTGCCTAAGCCATTTACTTTAAAAGATCTAGCATTGAAGGTCAAAGAAGTGCTAGATTCTGAATAAAATAAAGAACGAATAATGAGGTGATAAAATGGCTTATGGAGAAGCAGGAAACAAAGGAAATGATCGCGGTAAAGCATTAGATGCTGCTCTCGCGCAAATCGAACGAGCCTTTGGTAAAGGGTCTGTGATGCGGTTAGGTCAAAGAGAAACTGTTGAGGCAGAAATTATTTCTTCAGGTTCGCTTGGTCTTGATATTGCCCTTGGTATTGGTGGCTTGCCCAAGGGACGCATTGTTGAAATATATGGTCCTGAATCATCAGGAAAAACCACATTAACATTACATGTAGCAGCTGAGGCTCAAAAAGTGGGGGGCACTTGTGCGTTTATTGACGCTGAACACGCGCTTGATCCTTCTTATGCACGCAAACTGGGTGTCAATATTGATGAATTAATTATTTCTCAACCTGACACTGGTGAACAAGCACTTGAAATTGCTGATACGTTAGTACGTAGTGGTGGTATTGATGTGTTGATTATTGACAGCGTTGCCGCTTTGGTTCCAAAAGCCGAATTAGAAGGCGATATGGGTGATTCTCATATGGGATTGCAAGCTCGCCTAATGAGCCAAGCTTTACGTAAATTAGCCGGATCCATTTCAAAAACCAATTGTATGGTTATTTTCATTAACCAGATTCGTCAAAAAATTGGAGTCATGTTTGGGAATCCAGAAACAACAACCGGTGGAAATGCGTTAAAGTTTTATGCGTCTATTCGTTTGGATATTCGCCGCATTGGTGCCATTAAAGATAAAGACTTGGTCACAGGAAACCAAACGCGCGTTAAGGTTGTGAAGAATAAAATGGCGCCTCCCTTCAGAGTTGTTGATTTCGACATTATGTATGGAGAAGGCATTTCTAAAAGAGGTGAGCTCATTGACCTTGGCGTACAGGCAGGCGTGATTGAAAAAGCAGGATCGTGGTATTCGTATGGAACCCAACGAATTGGTCAGGGTCGTGAATCAACTAAAAATTTCTTGAAAGAAAATCCAGAAATTGCTGATCAAATAGAAAAAGCGATTCGTGATAATGCTGATCCGGTTGTTGAACAAATGATTGGTGCAAATGAAATAGCAAGTGGTGAAGCCGCCTAAAGTATCAAGAATCAGTCCTCGGAGCATTCTTTGAGGGCTGACACTGTTTTACTGTTCTGGCTCTGCACGTTTAAAGAGCACATCCAATAGATTGTTATCAATTTTATTAATTCAGGTAGGCTATGCGTACGTTAACTGATATCCGTTCCAACTTTATCGATTTCTTTAAAAAACAAGGGCATGAACCAGTAAGTTCAAGCTCTCTTGTACCAAAAAATGACCCAACTTTATTATTTACCAATGCGGGAATGGTACAATTTAAAGATGTTTTTACAGGTCAAGATCAGCGACCATATAGCCGAGCGGCGACAGCCCAAAAATGTGTGCGAGCGGGTGGAAAACATAATGATTTGGAAAATGTGGGTTACACTGCGCGGCATCATACTTTTTTTGAAATGCTCGGCAACTTTTCCTTTGGCGACTACTTTAAAGAAGACGCTATTGCTTATGCATGGACCTTAGTTCATAAGGAATTTGGTTTATCTAAAGAAAAATTACTTGTCACTGTGTATTCAGAAGATGAAGAAGCAGCGGGAATTTGGAAAAAAGTAGCGGGATTAAGTGATGACAAAATCATTCGCATCCCTACGTCTGATAATTTTTGGTCAATGGGTGATACTGGCCCTTGTGGCTCATGCACTGAAATTTTTTATGATCATGGAGATCATATTCAAGGCGGCCCACCCGGTAGCCCTGATGAAGATGGAGATCGCTTTATAGAGATCTGGAATCTTGTCTTTATGCAATTTGAACAATTTGCGGATGGATCAAGAGTCAAATTACCTAAACCGTCAGTAGATACGGGGATGGGAATTGAAAGAATTACTGCAGTTATGCAAGGTGTTCATAATAATTATGATATCGATTTATTCAAGACGTTAATTCATGTCTCAATGGATCTAACAAATAAAACTGATCCAGCATCGCGTCATTCTCATAATGTTATCGCTGATCATTTACGCTCTACATCTTTCTTGTTAGCAGAGGGTGTGATGCCAAGTAATGAAGGGCGAGGTTATGTATTGCGTCGTATCATGCGTCGTGCTATGCGTCATGCCCATTTATTGGGTGCACGTGAACCTCTTATGTATCGTTTAGTGCCGACGTTAGTTGATTTAATGGGACAAGCATATCCAGAACTTGTTCGGGCTCAACCATTAATTGTTGAAAATCTAAAGTTAGAAGAAGAACGTTTTCGCCAAACGCTGGAACGTGGCCTGAGACTGCTTGAGGATGAAACTCATAAGCTAGGTGCGTCACAACCCTTGCCAGGGGATGTTGCTTTTAAACTATATGATACCTATGGATTTCCTCTCGATCTAACACAAGATGTACTTAAAGGGCAAGGGCGAGATGTAGATACTGAAGGTTTTGAGGCAGCGATGAATACTCAAAAAGCAGCTGCGCGTGCTGCTTGGGTTGGTAGTGGTGATATTAAGGGTGAACAAATTTGGTATGATTTAAAACAAGAGCATGGTGCCACCGAGTTTCTGGGATACGACACCATACAAGCAGAAGGGGTGGTTTTAGCATTGATTGATTTTACTGGTGCGAATATAACAACGGCTGCAGTAGGAGACCATGTGCAGGTTCTCCTAAATCAAACACCATTTTATGCAGAGTCAGGCGGTCAAGAAGGCGATCGCGGCTTGTTGGTTGGATATAATACAAAATTACAAGTACTGGAAACAGCCAAACATTTGGGCGCATTACACATACATGTGGCACAAGTTTTGGAAGGAACGATTCAGATAGGCGATGCTCTTAAACTGAGTGTAGATCAAGAGCGTCGGTTGCAAGTTCAGGCCAATCATTCAGCAACGCATTTACTTCATGCCACATTACGCCGCGTTTTGGGTGAACATGTGACTCAAAAAGGTTCTCTTGTCGCTCAAGATCGATTGCGGTTTGACTTTACACATATGAAGCCTTTAACGCAGGCAGAATTGCAAACGATTGAACGTGATGTGAATCGCGAAATCATTGCTAATCACCCTGTTGAAACACATTTGATGGATGTTGATACCGCCATTGCCAAAGGAGCAATGGCACTTTTTGGCGAACGTTATGGTGATGAAGTACGTGTTTTAAGTATGGGGGCAACCCATGAAAACCCTTATTCGGTGGAACTTTGTGGTGGAACACATGTTTTGCGAACAGGGGATATTGGTCTCTTTAAAATTCTTTCCGAAGTAGGTGTATCTGCAGGGGTTCGCCGTATCGAAGCGGTAACAGGCTTAGCAGCTTGGCAACATATGTATGATATGAGTCAACTGATGCAACAAGCAACCACCCTCTTAAAGGCAACACCATTCGATCTTATGGAGAAATTGACTCAAGTCACAAATGAACGCCGCATACTTGAAAAGCAGGTGACAGAGTTGCGTCAAAAAACAGCACTCCATGGCAATATGACGATGGAATCAGGGAGGGGCGCCAAGCAAGTGGGAGCCTATAAAGTAATGGTGCGGCAATTTGATAATATGCCCATTAAAGATTTAAAGCCTCTAGCAGATCAATTAAAGCAAGAAATTGAAAGCGGCGTTGTTATTTTAATGAGTCGTGAAAATGAAAAAGTATCGCTTGTTGTTGGGGTAACAGATAATTTAGTAACTCTTATTAATGCCGTGGATCTCGTTCGATTAGGAGCGGATGCACTTGGTGGTAAGGGTGGTGGTGGTCGACCTGATATGGCACAAGCAGGCGGAGTAAAACCTGAACAAATTCCGATTGCGATTGAGAAAATGGAAGCTCACATTTTAACGTGTTAATAAGCGAAAAAGATCTTTGATATCTCAATTTTCTAGAAAAGCTGAAGATCAAATACTTGACAAGTGGAATGTTATCGCTTACAAGGAAGTTAATGAACTAATTTTTTTGAGTATTTTGTCATGAAAATCGCAAATTCGATAAAAACACTAAAGTCTCGCCACAAGGGTTGTAAAGTTGTTCGCCGTCGTGGCAGAACTTATGTTATTAACAAACAAAACCCACGTTTTAAAGCACGGCAAGGCTAAAAGTTTAGGGGGAAACCCCTTCATTTTTTTCTGTATTTTTTCCTAAATATTTGTCCTTCCAAAATTTTATTTCAAAATTATACTCTTCATGATTGGAAATGTGGATTTATAGCATTGAGATTTGAGGCGATTTTTTTGGTTGACCGACAATGCGAGTAGGCTCTCCCTGCGGGGGTCAACCGAAAAAAAGAGCCCAAAGATTGATTGATAGAAATTTGTATTTTCATTCATGATGAGTATATATCCTTTTTTAAAAAAACTTCTTGTTGTTATGTATAATTAACGTTATACACAAGCTGATCTATATATAAAACACCAGGGGCGCTACCACGACATAAGGTAGCTGAGAGATGTCCCTTAAAAGAGATCATTGCATAATGGCTCTTTTGAGTTCTTAACAGTGTCAATGTGATCCTCAAATCCTCATTTACATAAAGTAAACTCCGGTTTTGCGGTTCTCTCGACACGTTAATTATCTCAAAATATTTCATTTGCAATGACCCCTTACAACCTGATCTGGGTTATGCCAGCGGAGGAAGAGTGAATGAAAAAAATTACATCAAAACGAACAGCCTATTTTAGTTTTCCCAAAACCAATGCCTTTTGGATGCCGCTTTTAGGAACGCTTGTTGAATATTATGATTATGCTCTTTACGGCTTTACAGCCGTTCTTATTAGCCAGCTATATTTTCCAGCAGTAGATCCAACCGCCTCATTATTAAAAACCTATGTTGTTTTTGCTTTAGGATCGATTGCTAAACCTATTGGTTCCTTAATTTTTGGATGGATTGGGGATCACATGGGGCGAAAAATTGCCCTTCAATGGTCAATACTTGGTATTTTCATTCCAACAACATTGATTGGTCTTTTGCCCACTTATGAAGAATGGGGAATTAGTGCCACTATTATTTTGATTTTTTGTCGTCTATTTCAGGGGATTTTTTTATCTGGTGAAACAGAGGGTGCGCGCATTTATCTTTATGAAAGCTTTTTAAAAGATCGACCTACTCTTGTTAATTGTATTGTAGGGATTAGCTGTTACCTTGGTATTTTTCTTGCATCTTATGCTGTATCTTTTGTTCCTTTAAATGCAGAAACAAATACATGGCGAATCCCTTTTTTGATTGGGGGGGCGCTGGGTGGAATAATCTTTATCATTCGTCGTTTTTTAAATGAGTCGACGGATTATTTAGCTTATCAGCTTCAATCTAAAAATTCAAAAACATCAACTAAAATTTCTAAAAAAGCTTTTTTAGGTACAATATTGCTTTGTGGTGGCGTAGGGGGATTGTATCAACTATTTTTTGTTTTTCTCGGTTCTTACTTAAGTAATGTAATGGGGTTTTTTACAGCTGTTCAAATTCAAGCTTTTACGCCCATTATGCTGCTTGTTCACATTATTTCCTTGCTGGGTGCGGCATGGCTGGCTGACTATTTTTCACCAAAAAAAGTAATTTCCTGGGGGCTTATTCTAACAATCCCATTAATTTGTTTGCTTGGGTATCAGCTGTTTTTCAACTGTGTTCGTTTAGAGTTATTTTTAGCCATTTCTGTTTCTTATGCCATGATTACAACACCTGGATTTAATTTAATTATTGCAAGCGTAGGGGTAGGAAAACGATATCGATTTGTCTCACTTGGTCATGCCTTAGGATCTGTTCTTTTTTCTGGATGTGCGCCGGCAGTGAGTCTATTTTTATGGCAACAGACTCATTTAAGTTTTGCGCCAGTTATCCACGCGTTGGCTTTATGTATCTGTGTTCACGGGGGTGTTATCTTACTATGTCAGCCACGTGAGAAAGACGTATAGTTGGATCATTGTCAAGACCTTGACCATCACCACGTGTAAGCCAAGTAGTTTGCCCTAGAAGGGCGTGTTTTCCGATAGTTGTTGGGGGAATTTCTTGTCGTTGAATTTTAGCATAAAATTCAAACCGCTGTTGAACTCCCCCGTAAAATTTTGTCAAACTAGCGAGCGCTGCATGCCCATGTTGTCCTGGTAAATGAGTCAAATATTTTTTCCAACTAAGTTTTTTTAAAAAAATATTGACTCCAGCTGCTTGATCCCAAGATCGTCTGCCTAAAATAGTGCTTTGCCCCAGAATATTATATTGCCCTTTAATATGACCAATTAATGTGAGATCTTCTGGAATAGCTTCACGCCAATTACCCTGCATTTCTTGAAGATGAATATCTGTTTTAAAATAACTTTTTAAAAGTTGCTGCAGCCCTGCGGTTGACTTTGTTCGTTGCCAAAATAAGGGAGTAAAAGCCAATAAAGAACGATCTGGGATGCGTAGTCTGTGTCTAAGATAAGAACTATTAAGACCAAGCAAATCTAGAAAAATTTTCCCAACCATTGTTGATTCGGGGGAAACTTGATCCATCCCCAACATATTTTTTTTGCGAATTCGATGCCAAAAAGCGGCTAAGCGATGATTGAAAATATCTAGAAAATCGCGACTCGCATAATCTTTTTGACGAATGCGATCAATAATTAATTCAGTATAAGGCGTGGGTAATGGGCCTTGAATCCCCGCCAATCCTAAAAAATTTACAGTTAATATTGGCCGTTTATCTTCATTTTGAGGAGGAGATAAACTATAGACATCACTTGCAGGTGCAGACAAAGTTAATCGCGATTTAATTTGCAAAGCCTCAGCGCGTGGGTCTTCACCTTCACCAAATGAATCTGACTTTGGGGCTAAACCTTCCAGAATACGAATGGCTTGTAAAAACTCAAATTCGTAAGCTTTATGATAAAGCTGAGATTCTAAAGAATAATCTGATCGCCGCGCAATGGTTGCCATTTCATCCACTCACCATTTCGTTGAATACTATTAAGCTGAAGTTCAATAAATGAGTTTATTGAAACTTGTAGCGTGAAAAATTGCCGCAATACAGATGCTAATAAAAGGACGCTCACCCCTGTATATGCGCGTTCATTAACCGTCATTGTTACATGCAATCCATTGACAAATCCTCGCCAGGGTTCGTTTCCTATTCGTCTTGTGACTTGAGACGCTACCAAAGTCAAAATACTATCAATTTCTGCGTGGTCGTAGTTTTGGGTGGTGCGTGAATAAAGTCGCAAAATTTCTTTCAAAGCTTTAACAGAGGCAGCACCAGTTGTTATAGAAAGATGGTTGACTGAAAGTTGAGAGATTAATCGCCACAAGGTTTCGCCATCTGTTGGAGAATAAATTTGCGTGGTTGGTTTGTTCAAACAAAAAATACCACTTATGGGCGCCCGATCTTCTAATTGAAGAGTTCCTCCTGCTGGAATTTGTTCTGCTAAAAACCGATTTGTACATAATGTGTGAGCAAAAACTGTATGTTGAGGTGGAAGCTTTGGATTAAATTCTAAATCAATAAATGATAACATAACATCTGTACCAGGTATATCACGCTTTTCTGAACTTACGCGTCGAGATTGCCAATAAGTAGAGCTGCTATGAAATTGTTCTTCATGACTAAATGAAAAATAAGGTGTAAAGACAACTGTATTCACGTTATCGTCAATAGTGGACGCTACGCGCTGAATTGCATATACTTCTGTTGTGCGCTCACGTCGTTGGTCTGGAACGAGACGATATTCAAAATGCCGGTGATCTAAGCGTAAAGGATCAGTTATTTTACTGAACAAATTAACAATCGGCGTGCATCCAAGCCTGAAATAACTAGGCTTTAAATCAATTCTTCCAACAATCTCAGCATCATCTATTCCAATTAAAATGTCTGCTGTGTCGCCGTCTTGGAAATGAAGATTATTGATGTCAAAAAATAAAAACTTTTCAGGAAAATGGAAATATTCGTGAAGTAATTGATATGATGGATGTGAATGACTTGGAGATGGTAGAATCATTTCATCAAGCCCAAATCCTACTTGCGTTAAAGATTCAGCAGGTAGAATATCGGCTATATGACCATTACTACTTTGTAGAATTTGATGTTTGCTTTGGGCAAAAAGACATTCATAGATAGTAAAAGCTAAAGCAGTATCACATGAAATGTGAAATCTTAATTTCTTAAGTTCTAAATCTGAAAAATTAAGACCCTGAGATTTAAGACGCAGGCGTAAATACCATTTTTTTGTTTTAATTCCATTTCGTATGACATATTCGTCCCCATGAATAAAATTGACATCCACAACATCAATCGGCCACAAAGTTACAGGATAACTTGTTCGAAAGCGACAAGCTACCCCTTCTTCTGCATAAGAAAAAACAGGTGTATGAGGTGTGATTTCAAAACCGCTTGTTAGTTTTCCTTTTGTTGGGTCGACGACAAATTGTGCCACTGCCATAGAGGGAATGGGATTAATTAAATGTGGGTAAAGGACACCAAGCAAAGCTGCTGCAATTTGTGGAAGACGGTCATCGATTTCTTGGCTGAGTTGAGCCGTTAAAAATGCAAATGATTCTAATAATCTTTCAACATGTGGATCAGCTGATTCATTGTTAGCGAGTTGAAGTCGTCGGGCAATTTTTGGATGCTGGCTTGCAAAAATTTGCCCAGCATTCCGCAGATAGGAAAGTTCCCGATGATAGTAATTTAAAAATTTTTCGGAAACAGGTGTTTTCACAAAGGCGCCCCACTTACATACACTTACATACACTTATATTTAAATTATACTAATTTGAACGAATTTGGAAAATGTTCTTTCTTTAAAATGAAAAAATTATGATAATATCAGTAAAATTAATTCAAAATATTGGAAAAAATGATGATTGATACTAATTCTTTGGATATGATATTTCGAAATGCTCGCACATATTCTACGTGGACGGATAAAACTGTAACTGCTGAATTGTTAAAAAAGGTCTATGATTTAGCTAAAATGGGTGCAACAAGTGCTAATTGTTCACCAATGCGCGTTGTTTTTGTACAGTCCGCCGTAGCAAAAGAAAAATTAAAACCTTGTTTAGCAGAAGGCAATGTGGAAAAAACCATGACAGCACCGGTAACGGCGTTAATTGCAGCAGATGATGAATTTTATAATAAGTTGCCAGCTCTTTTTCCTCATGCAGATGCAAAATCCTGGTTTGTCGGAAATGACGAGTTGATTAAAGCAACGGCTTTTCGTAATTCAACATTACAAGGGGCTTATCTAATGCTTGCAGCGCGTGCGTGCGGTCTGGATTGTGGGCCAATGTCTGGTTTTAATAATCAATTATTGGATGATACTTTTTTCAAAGGAACGACATATAAATCTAATTTTATTTGTAATCTTGGTTATGGTGATGAAAAAGGCCTTTTCCCGCGTGGTCCGCGTCCGGATTTTGATGAAGTTTGCAAAATTATTTAAGTAAACTGATGAGGTTATCATGCTTAATTCATGAAAAAGTCGCCATCACGAAGGGCATCAACTCTGTGGTGATCCAGAATAAAGTGTAAAAGACACTTAAGCACTGGATTGCCACGCTTCGCTTGTAATGACGAAGTTTCCCATTTTTCATGCATATACACCATTTTTATGTCGAACTCACCTGCAAAAAATTATTTAATTCTCTCCTCTTGAAATCATCCATCTCAATCCCTACTTTCAAGGTACACATTATTTTTATCAGCCAAGAGTGTTTTTTAGTGAGAAAATATTTAGCCAGTACCGTGCTGTTCTTGTCAATAAGTTTGCTGACAATAACACATGCGAACGATGACAGACAACAGGATGCCCCCTTACAAAGGCTTCATCAAGATGCAAAAATACTGTGTTTGATATGATATCAGAAGAAGATCTGCAAAATCTGTGGGTGACTTTCCCTCAAATAACAGAAACCATAGATCTCTATCAACACCATCACGTTTTACCCCGTTTGATTGAAAGAGCTGTAAGTTCACGCACTCATCGAATTGTTGCTTATGATATTGCGATTATTGAGATGGGCAGAACGAAGGCGCAAACCGAAGCCACTATTCATGACGGGGTAACAAAACACCTTAAAGCAAATCCTTTTATTTGCGTGGAAATGGGCTGTCCTTCCAGAAGAAGCAACAGCGTAACGTCATGTATTCGATGCTTTTGCGGCAGTTTTCTCGGTAAAAGATGTTTACTTTTCTAAAGAAAATTTAGAACAAAATATCTTTTGTTATTTAAAGACACTTTTACCCTTTAAAGAAACTTACCGTACTTTATTAACGAATACACCCTTTGATCAAACATCGCATATCATTGTTAGTGATACGCAAATACAAGACCAACAGATCAAAACGAAACTTAAGAGTATTCTTGCAACAAACTCTGAACACACGGTGATTTTAACTTTGGGAAATTCTGTGGGCACTATCGATGAACAAGGGAAATTAAACCAGAGCGTGACGTATTTTGTGAAGGGAATGGGAGTTAAATACTTACAATTAGTGAATCCTAGAGGCAATGTTAAAGCGATTGGGAACTTCTTCCTCTACCAATGTACAGCATTAATCAGCATTGGCATTCGAGGTCTCACAAGTCTTCAATCGATTGGGGATTTTCCCCCCTACCGCTTAGCCAGCGTTAACATTCAATGTTTTGAACAAATTGACCATAAATAATCACTATAATCATCTAAATATATTTTAAAAACTTGCGTTATATAAGACAAGTAGGTAATTTTACTTAGATTATAAAAAAATTTGTTGGAACTATGAGAAAATCGCTAGTAAAAACCGTTGCAGTAAGTATGATTGGTAACCTATTTGAATGGTTTGATTTTGCTTTATTTGGTTATTTTGCCCCTATTATTGGCAAGCTTTTTTTCCCTTCTGAAGATCACACAACTGAAGTTATTTCAGCATTTGGTGTTTTTGCTGCCGGCTTTCTGGCAAGACCCCTAGGTGGAATCATTTTTGGTCATATTGGTGATAGACTTGGACGTAAAAAAGCGCTGGTAATGACAATTATCTTGATGGCTGTACCAACGGCGATTATTGGGTGTTTACCAACCTATACACAAATTGGCATTGCCTCCCCTATTTTATTGATCTTAATGCGAATGCTGCAAGGATTATCTATGGGTGGTAATTATAGCGGATCTATCACTTTTACCAGTGAACACACAAATCCAAAATCTCGAGGATTAATTGGTAGTTTTGCTGTAGCTAGTTGTTTGCTTGGTATTTTACTTGGTTCTGCAACGGCTGCTATTCTTTCCTTTTCCTTATTAGAAGATCAACTATACAGTTGGGGGTGGCGTGTACCTTTTATCATCGGCATTTTAATTTGCTTAATTGGGTATTATATGCGTCGCAATATTCCGGAATCCCCTGAATATGTATTAACTCAAGAAACAGGAAAGATTCAGCAACACCCTGTTATCGAAGTCTTTCGTGAACATGGTAGTACCTTAACAAAAGTTATTTTCGCAGTAATGCTGCACGACTTAAGTTTTTATATTTTGTTTGTTTATATGGCAAGTTATTTGAGCGAAAATATTGGTATTTCCAAAAATGCAGCTTTAACAATTAATACAATTAATCTTTTAGTTGTTAGTTTTGTGACGGTGGCATCGGCTTGGCTATCTGATCATATTGGTCGAAAGCCAGTGTTGATTGTGTCTGCCATCATGTTTATTGTTGGCACTATTCCTTTACTAACCATTGTTACACATACTACAGACACGACCACTATTTTGATTGTTCAGATGATTTTGGCAATCGCTGTTGGGGGATATTTTGGCCCTTTACCTGCATTGATGGTGGAATCTTATCCAACATCTGTTCGTTTTTCAGCGATTGCTGTTACCACGAATGTGAGCGGCCCTTTATTTGGGGGGACTGCACCTATGCTTGTTGCGTATTTAGTGAATTGTACAGGATCAAATCTTGTTCCAGCCTATTATCTTACGGCCGGTGCCGTTTTTGCATTGATGTCCTTAATTATGATTAAGCCACCTAAGACCACAGAGATATAAAAATGAAACAAGGGCTTTATCAACATTACCGGGGAAATTTTTATCAAGTATTAGGAATTTCCCGTCATTCTGAAACGCTGGAAGAGATGGTTGTCTATCAAGCATTTTATGGTGACTATGGCCTGTGGGTTAGACCTAAAAATATGTTTGAAGGAACAGTCATTCATGAAGGGCAAGAATGTCCTCGATTTCGCTATCTTAAGAGTATTGGAGAAGATGCACCAAAATTAAGATAAGAGGTCATTGAGGATGTTATTATTTTTGGTCTCCAAATTTATCTATCCAGATTTTATCTGAAAACTCATGAGTTTCAGGATTGTATTTAAGGTCTAAACCTTTGAAATTTTTTCCATTTAAATTTTCTATCCCTTTAATTATGCTGCTTTTAGTATAAGGTGGAGAACTATTTTCTAAAACATAAGCCAATAAACTTACATTAATATAACCGTCTAAAGAATCCACATCATACTTCATTCCTGGATACCAGCGATTAAATTCAATCTGATAGTCATTCACAATTTCAATCTCTTGTTGTAAGGGATTTGGAACAATGCGAGATATCAAAAAATTCAGACCCTTATCCGACGACAAGAAAGTGCCAAAATTATCCGTCAAAAACGAAATGCCAGTAAGATTGATGTTTGATAAAAAAGGAACTCCCAATCGATTAACAAGAGTTTGAGAAGGGGCAATCGTTGAAAAGAAAAATAAGATATCGGGGTTACATTTTTTTATAATATCTGCTGCTTTATTAATATCAACCACATAATTGAGAAGGGGAAAATTTATAATCATTGATTAACATTTCTTTCGCTGCTGAAAGTGAAGAATGTCCATAAGAATCATCTTGATAAAAGAAAGCAAATCTTTGCTTAAATAGTTTTTCTTTAGCATATTTAATAAGAGCTTTAGTTTCATCGGCATACGATGGTCTAAAATGATAAATATTTTTCAAGTGGGGTTGACGTAAATCCATAGAACCAGTGTAGGGGAACAACATTAAATATTCTTTATCTTTTAGATAAGAAATAAGAGCATTCGTGGTAGGAGTCCCTAAGGGAGATAAAAAAAGTGTAAATAAATTTTTTTCTATAAACGGAGAAACCTTTTTTACTGTCGTTGAGGGGATATATTCATCGTCAATAAAATTAACACGAAGTAATTTCCCATGTATTCCGCCATTGCGGTTAATCTGACGTATTTTAAGATCTATTCCTTTTAAAAGGCGAGTTCCTAAAACTTTAGCAGATTCCGTTAAATCTAACGTGCAAATAATAGGAATATCAATCCACTGCGCCCCATAATCTTCATTTTCTTGCAAAATACGGGCTGACATTAAATTTTTCAAAATTTTCGACAACAAAACCAACTTCAACGGGCGTTGATTGTGTGCCTAATTGTTGTCCATTTATTGGCAGATTAAATAAAAGATCATCTCTTTTTTCACAAACATGAAAGTGATTAAGACTATAATATAAGATAAAAATTATGATTATTCCCGTAAGAGCTAAAGAATAAATCATATAGCTATTTTTCAGGTGGAAGAGATCAAAAAATTTACTCATCTTGCATCCATCTTCTAGTGCAGTTAAATAGGGAAGACGGGCATTTTCCCCTTTATTGCAAGCTCCTCAAGCAACGGCCAATAGTTTCAAAACATAAGGTAAAATACCATCACTTTTGAAATAATCCACTTCATCTTGAGTAGCAATTCGGCATTTTAAATCAACACTTATTTTTTCACCATTGCTACGGGTGATTTCACATTTCACCATCATTCCAGGTGTAATACCTTTATCTAACCCTAAAAGACTTATCGATTCAAATCCTGTAAGACATAAAGTTTTTCTATTAGTTCCTTCTTGAAAAACTAATGGCAAAATTCCCATTCCTAATAAATTAGAACGGTGGATCCGTTCAAAGCTTTCTGCAATAACAGCTTTAACACCCAATAATTTTGTACCTTTTGCAGCCCAGTCACGCGAAGAGCCTGTTCCGTATTCCTTGCCTGCAATGACGACAAGGGGTCTATTTTCTTCTATATACTGCATAGCTGCATCATAAATGGAAATAACGTCACCTTCTTTACCAAATCGCGTATATCCACCTGTTTTTTCAGGCACCATTTCATTAGATAAGCGAATGTTGGCAAAAGTACCACGCATCATAACCTCATGATTTCCACGACGTGAACCGTAAGAGTTAAAATCAGATGTATGAATATGATGTTGAGCAAGGTACCGTCCTGCTGGCCCTTCTGTTTTAATGCTGCCTGCTGGTGAAATATGGTCAGTTGTAACGCTGTCTCCCAGCAATGCTAAAACACGTGCACTTTTAATATCACCTATATGTGATTTATGGCTGAGGCTTGTAAAGTAGGGCGGGTTTTTTACGTAAGTACTCATGTTATCCCAAGGAAATGTTTCGCTTGGCAAGGCTTTTATATCTTGCCATTCTTTATCACCTGTAAAGACGTCAGCGTAACGGTTGCGAAACATTTCCGGCGTCATAAATTGTTCTACGGTTTGCTGAATTTCATGAGAAGTTGGCCAAATATCTTTTAGATAAACAGGTTGACCATCTTTTGAGACGCCTAACGGTTCAGTAGTTAGGTCAATTGTCATTGTTCCAGCTAACGCATAAGCAATAACTAATAATGGGGAAGCTAGATAGTTAAGTTTTACATGCGGATTGATGCGACCTTCAAAATTACGATTTCCAGATAACACTCCCGCTACGCTTAAATCATTTTTCTCGATAACATTAGAAAGTTCGGTGTTTAATGGGCCTGAATTACCAATACAAGTGGTACATCCATAACCGACTAAGTAAAATCCAAGGCTTTCCAAATCTGTCATTAATCCTGATTTTTCTAGGTAATCGCTGACAACTTGTGAACCAGGGGCAAGAGATGTTTTGACCCAGGGTTTTGGCTTGAGACCTAATTGATGTGCTTTGCGTGCTACAAGACCAGCTCCCAGCATGACTGATGGATTTGACGTGTTTGTACAGCTGGTGATGGCGGCAATAACGACGTCACCGTGATGCAGTGAGTAATTTTTTCCGGCAATAGGAAAAGAGTCATTGACAGATTTTTTTTCCAAAGCCAAGCTGGCCACACAGGCTTGTTTTGCATCACTTAGATAGACTCTATCTTGGGGGCGTTTAGGGCCGGCTAGAGTTGGTAATACATCACCAAGATCAAGTTCTAAAAGTTCGTCATACATGGGATCTTGTGAGTGATGATCATGCCATAATCCTTGTTCTTTGGCATAAGCCTCAACCAACTTGACTCGTTCGTCATCTCGCCCAGTAAATTTTAAATATCTTATGGTTTCTTGGTCTGTTGGAAAGAAACCGCACGTTGCTCCATATTCGGGTGCCATGTTTGAGACTGTTGCGCGATCCGCAATGGTTAGATGATCAAGGCCAGTACCAAAAAATTCTACAAATTTACCAACAACGCCTTTTGTGCGTAGAATATTCGTGATAGTTAACACGAGGTCAGTCGCTGTAATGCCTTCTACTAATTTACCGGTGAGCTTAAAACCAACAACTTCAGGGATCAGCATGGATAGAGATTGACCTAGCATAGCAGCTTCTGCTTCAATGCCACCCACGCCCCAACCAAGAACAGCCAATGCATTCACCATGGTGGTGTGGCTATCTGTGCCAACAAGGGTATCGGGATAAGCAAGAATACTACCGTCACTTTCTTGAGATGTCCAAACAGATTGGGCTAGATATTCTAGATTAACCTGGTGACAAATGCCTGTTCCAGGCGGCACGACGCGGAAATTTTTAAATGCTTGTTGACCCCACTTTAAGAATGTATAACGTTCAAGATTGCGTTTGAATTCCATTGCGACATTAAGTTGAAAAGCATCCGCACGACCGTAATAGTCAACCATAACAGAGTGATCAATCACTAAATCTACCGGAATAAGTGGATTAATTTTTTCAGGATTACCGCCTAAAATTTTCATTGCATCACGCATAGCGGCCAAGTCAACAACAGCTGGTACACCCGTAAAATCTTGCATTAAGACGCGTGCAGGATAAAAACCGATTTCAGAAAAAACTTTGTTTTTTCCAGGTAGTTGACAAAGTGCGTGGATGTCTTTTAATTGAACACTTTTGCCATTTTCAGTGCGAAGAAGATTTTCCAGTAAAACGCGCGTTGAGTAAGGAAGTTTGCTGATGGTAGGCAATCCAGCCGCTTCGGCTTTTTTGAGGCTATAATATGTGTACCTCTTATCACCAACATTAAGAGTAGACCTGGTTTTCAGGCTATCTAAAGAACGCATCATCACAAACTCTCCGTGCTAAAAAATTAAAGAAGCCCTTGCCTAATGATTCTTTTGAGCCCTTAACAGTATCAATGCGATCCTCAAATCCTCATTTACATAAAGTAAACTCCGGTTTTGCAGTTCTCTTGACATGTTAATTATCTCAAAATATCTCATTATGCAATGGCCTCTTAAAACAGTTGTTAACAACTATAATAGCAATTTTATTAAAACTGTCCTAAGACTATCTTAATAAATGAAGAGTGTATGAGTTATTTATTCGCAGGGGAAAAGAAAAAATTCTTTAGGTAAACTTTTATATTCGAGCTTTTAAGTTTCTGTTGAGTAATTTCATCGGTTGCATCTTGAACTATTTTAAGAATGCTTTCTGGGGGAAGGGGATTATCTGGAATCCAACGATCACCAATCAAACCATAAAGTTTAGTGGTATATGCATCCATCAAAATTGGGTAGAGCGGTTTTAAATGCTCAATCGAATGACCGTCTTTTGTAGCGAGTTGTAATTCAAGTCGTAAATAACCATAAATTTTATCCACCTTGATTATAGAAATAATAAGCGGCGGTAAGGTTTTATAATTACTTTCATCCATAGATTCTGCCATGGCTTTACTAACATACGGCTCTGAAGAATCGTGTGCAGATTCTTCTTGATGAGATGACTCTTCAGCATGTAATGGGAATACCCATCCACAAACCAAAAACACTGTTAATAGCCGTAAATAAATTATCATGGGATGCTCTGTTTAGATAAGTTATCAAGGGATGCATTAATAAATGCTGGTTCTGATCCCGAAAAAAATGCTTTTGTAATATTCACATATTCATTGATAACAACTGGTTTTGGAACGTTTGTTTTTCCTATTAATTCAAAACTGGCAGCCCGTAAGATTGCCTTAACCACAATCTCTAAACGATCCATCCGCCAGCCGTCTGCCAGTGTTTTTTCAATCATCAGATCAAGTTCTTCACGTTGTTCACAAACACCTAAAACGATTTGTTGAAAAAGCAATTCATTTACTTTTTCTGAAAAGATGTCCTCTTCTTTGAAACGATAAGCGATAAATTCGGCAATCACACTTGATGGGTTAGTAGGTTCAATATCTAATTGATAAAGAGCTTGTACAGCGGCAAGTCGAGAAGCCGTTCGGGCTCCAAAGGCAAAAGTTTGTTTGGTAGTCATCATTTTTCCAATGTTATTTTTTTCAATAATGTATCAGCAGAATACTGTAGTTCAGTTAATTTTTTCTCAAGTTCAAGACGATGTATTTCTAATTCTGCCTCATCACATTTAGGAATGTTAATGGGAGCGCCATAAACAAAAATACCGCGAGAAAAAGGAAGAGGAATATGTGTGTTGTCCCAAGTGTTCAATTGTTTGTAGCGAGAAATAGCGTATGTAAGGGGAATAATAGCCACGCCTGCCTTGCTTGCAAGGTGAACAAAGCCCATTTTGGCCTGCATCGCTGGCCCGCGTGGCCCATCTGGAATAATGGCAACAACATTTTTCTTTTTAAGTTCTGTTAAAAGGTCGCGGTAACTGCTCACTGGATTGCGATTGGATGATCCGGCGATCGAATCAATATGCAGGCGTTTAAATGCTTTAATGGTAATTGTACCAATGGGGCTGGAAGAAATAAGGGCAAAGATTTTTTTAGGGCGCCAATGCCACATAAAGGGAATCATCATCATTCGATTATGCCAAAAACAAGCAATCACTGGTTTATCTTTGATATATTCACCTGTTTCTTCTTTGCCTACATATTGCCAGCGCGTGGTTTTATAGACAAATTTCAAGTAACTACTAATGAGAAAACCAACGATACCTAAAAGCCTATCCCAGTGTCTTATTCTTTTAAGGAATCTTTTCATACTTCTTCCTCGGATAAACGTAACTGTCGTTGCCATAATCTGTAATAATGTGTTTGTTGTTGCAAGAGTTGTTGATGCGTTCCAAATTCAATAATAGCACCATTTTCTAAAACATAAATAAGGTCAGCATCAACAATTGTGGACAAACGATGTGCAACAACTAAGGATGTTTTATCTTGTTCTAAAATAGCAAAAGCATCTTGAATATGCTTTTCTGATTCACTATCTAAGGCCGAAGTTGCCTCATCCAATAATAGAATAGGTGCGTTTCTCAGGATAGCTCGAGCAATAGCGATACGTTGACGTTGGCCCCCCGATAGACGTGTGCCATTTTCACCAACAAATGTTTCATAGCCATTTGCAAGGGTAATAATAAATTCATGAGCCCCTGCAGATTTAGCAGCTGTAATAATATCTTGTTCGGATGCCTGAATATCACCATACCGAATGTTATTGTAAATTGTATCGTCGAAGAGAGAAATTTCTTGGCTAACAAGTGAAATATTACGACGTAAATTTTGCAAATCATAAGAAGTAAGCGAGTTTCCATCAATTAAAATGGTACCTTCTGTGGGGTCATAAAATCGGGGTACCAAGTTAATTAATGATGATTTCCCCGAACCACTACTGCCCACAAAGGCGATTTTTTGACCAGGATGAACCTTAATATTAATGTTTGATAATGCTTTTTTACCATTTGGATAATGAAACGATACGCCTTTAAATTCAAGATGACCTTCAAAGCGTGACATGTTGGCTGATTGAGGGGGAGACTGAATCACGGTTGGGGTATCAATAATGGTAAATACGCGCGTGGCTGCAGTGATACCTTCTTGCAAGTTATGGTTAATATTGCTAAGGCGTTTTAGAGGTTCATAGGCTAAAAAAAGAGCTGTAATAAAGGAAACAAAATCACCCGTTGTGCGAGTGCCGTTCATCACTTGTAATCCGCCGTATACCAAGATAGACGTCACAATTAGCCCTGCCAAAATATCAATGATTGGGTTGCTAATGGCACGTGTTTGAGAGGATTTTGTGATAAGTGAAACAATAGCATCTGTTTGTGTTTGCATTCGAGTTACTTCATATGTTTCCATACAATATGCTTTTACCACCCGAATACCTTGGAAAATTTGCGATAAATAACTGGTGAGTGAGCCATGTTCGTCTTGCGTTTTGTGAACCACCCGTCTTAGCTTTTTATTTAGTTTTGATAAGACAAGAAATACAGCGGGTACTAAAATAAGAGATGTGCACGCCAACAGTGGGTCGCGTACAAACAGTAAAGTCAGCAAGAAAAAAAGATTAAGGCTATCTTTTGCCAAAGAGATAATCACATTACTTACAGTTCCACGCATCAAATTTATATCGTTGGTAAAGATAGAAATAAGACGCCCCGTTGCATTTTGTTGAAAAAAGGCATAGTCAGTGTTGATGAGATGTTTAAAGAGTCGATTTTGTACGTCAGAAACAATGCGTTGACCAAGATTAGTCATGGTGACAGCTTCGCCATATGCGGCGATGCCTCGACAAATAAACACCACAAACACGGCTGAGCAAATATAGGCAAATGCTGTTTTATCTTGACTGACAAAAATATCATCAAAAATAGGTTTTAAAAAATAAGGAATTGCTGCATTGGAAAGGGCCGCTAAGATTAAAAAGCCGACTGCCATAAAAAAATGAGATTTATAACATAAAATATGTTCACGTAACAATCGTTTAAATAAATGTCGTGTTTCAGGATGTAATAAAATATTTTTAATGCTTTTTTTCATAAATTATTCTTTATCTTAATTTTTGACTGAATTACTAGTGAAAAGAGTGTATGCTCAAAACAAATAAGATTCTGATAGATTGTAAAGGTTCCATGGATCTAAAACAGCGTCTCTTTGAATGGATGAGTTGGTTGAAACTGACGAGGCGATTTTCTTCTCATACCATTGTTGCTTATGAGCATGATCTTCGACAATTTTTAACTTTCATGAAGAAGTATAAAGCGGAAAGCGTATCAGAACAAGCTCTGATTGAATTTAAAGTTACAGATTTTCGTAGTTGGTTAGCATTTCGTCATTCAAAAGGGTTGTCACCGCGTTCTTCGGCGCGGGCATTATCGGTTGTTCGTAATTTTTATGGATACCTAGGTCAAGAAATAGGGCAAACTTGTTTGCCACTTGCAGCTGTACAAACGCCAAGATTAAAAGTCAATTTGCCTCGTCCGCTTAGTGAAAATCAAGCAGTGGCTTTAATGGATGATATCGAAGGATTTTCAACGCAAATATGGCTGGGACTACGTGATAAAGCATTGTTTGTTTTGTTGTATGCGACGGGAATGCGCATTAGTGAAGCATTGAACTTAACAGGTAATTGCTTACCTCTGGCAGATCGTTTGACTGTTTTGGGAAAGGGGGAAAAACAGCGTATTGTGCCGATTATTCTCCAGGCTCAACAAGTAATCAATGACTATGTAAAATCTTGCCCTTTTCCTATCGAATCGGAGACACCTCTGTTTTTAGGGGTGAGAGGGGGGGCTCTTAATCCCTCGGTGGCTCAAAAAACGTTGCGTCTTTATCGTCAGATGATGGGGTTGCCTGAATATGTGACTCCTCATGCTTTACGTCATTCATGTGCTACCCATTTAATGGCTGAAACACATGATTTACGCGCAATTCAAGAATTATTGGGTCACGCATCGCTTGTGACGACCCAAGTTTATACGAATATTGACCAACAGCAATTAATGCAGGTATATATGAAAGCTCATCCGAGAGGAAAATCAGGCTAATCTTTTTTAGAGGCGCTTGCCCCAATTCCAAATTTAATTTTGATGGGCTTTTTGGTAGATTTTTTTTCAAATAACGCCTTGTTTTCCACCATCTCTAGCGATTTTTTTGCGGAAATTTGGTGACTGCCTGGTGAATTTGTTTTTCTTTTCCGAATTTTAGCCCAAGCACCAAAGACGCGGTTTTTATAAGCCTCTCCTTTGTGGTAAGTACCTGAATGATACATCTTTACTGCTTTTTCTGCAGATCCAGTGCGACGTATTAACTTGGCGAAAAGATTAGCAGCATAGCTGATGTTTTTTTTAGGATCGAGCATCGATTCAATAGAATTAAAATTGCGTCGATGGGATGGTAAGTGTAATTGCATCGGGCCAACACTAATATTACGGCAACCTTCACTTTGTTTTGTTTTGATGAATTGCACCGCTGCGTCAACAGTTTTGAATGAATGACCATAACCGCTGGCATTCACTGTATACGGTGTTAATTTTGATTCGATTTGAGCAATTGCTTCAAGCAGTCCTGGTTCAATACCTTTTGATTTTTCTTCTGTATCAATATGTTGACGGCACACTTCTGGCGTTGCTTTTGTTGGGGCAGCAGGGCAAGTTTGCTGAGGCTTTGCTTCACAAATGGCAGTTGTGTGAAAAACACTTAATAATGCTACACTTAAAATGGTCAGGCTACTTTTCATATAGTCTACTCTTCTATTGCGCGAACTTCTAAAACTTCGGGAACATAGTATTTTAACATGTTTTCTATCCCGGATTTTAACGTCGCTGATGAGCTTGGGCACCCTGAACAGGCACCCTGCATTTTGAGGTAAACGATACCATTTTCAAAGGAGTGAAATATAATATCTCCTCCATCTTGAGCCACAGCAGGGCGGACTCTGGTATCAATTAATTCTTGAATTTGCTGAACGAGTGGGTCGTCAGATTCAGTCATTCGTGTAGGGATGGAGCCCCCTTCTACAATGGTCGGCAAATTTGCTACAAAATGTTCCATAATGTGGCCAAGAACTAAAGGCTTTAACGCATACCAATCTGCTGATGATTCTTTTGTCACCGTAATAAAATCGTGCGCAAAAAAGACGCCTGCAATAAAAGGAACTTCCAGCAGCTTTTTAGCGAGCGGTGATGTTGTGCAATCCGAATTTTTTGTATAAGAGATAGTTCCTGTTTCTAGGACAATACGTCCAGGAAGAAATTTTAAACTATCGGGATTCGGGGTTGCTTCAGTCTGGATAAACACGTAAATCCTATAACTCTATAATTAACTTTTTGTAAACAATTTGTATAAATATAAGCATTATAAATGGATAGTACAAGTCTTTTTTATTAAAAAACAATATTTAACAATAGGTTAACTTTGTTTTTAGTGTAAAGGAAAGAGAGTTTTAGTGCCTTTAAATCTTTATTTTATGAAAAATAAGGCACGAAAAAGAGGAGAAGGTACCTCTCCTTCAATTACATTCTCTTAAGAAGAGGTCAGCTAATCCATCTGTCGCATTTTGATTATTTTTAAAATTTTGTCCTAAGCGTAACTGCATATTTTCTTCGGATTGTCTGATAGGTAGAAGAATGGCTTCTTTAATATAAGTCCATTTTTCATTAATTGTATGGCTTAAACGAATATCTGCTTCTTTAACATGACTTGTTATTACTTGATCCGCAGGCTGAAATTTTGCACAAACAGTGACTGTATCTAATAAAAGTAAGCAAAAAAATAGTTTTTTCATAATAAAATCTCCATTCAGAAATATTTCAAAAAATATTTCCAATGTCTGTAATTTTGTAATTGGGTAATGACTGTTGTTAGTTTCCATCAATTTTTGTTAATGGAACCAAGGGAAAAATGCGTACATTAACAACGTCTATGAATAATAGATTACTCTTATTATTCATAAAATTTTACGTTAAAAATGCACTTAAAATAACTTAATAAGGTAAAGAATGGAAATTTAGAGTTGTCGAAATAGCAAACTGCCATTTTCTTTAAGCCATACTTTTGGTTGTTTATAGAGGGGGAAAAGGGTGCCGACAATTTGCCAAAAGGCTGGACTATGATTCATTTGTATCAAATGAGCAACTTCATGCGCGCAAACATATTTAAGAACTTCGGGCGGTGCCATAATCAGACGCCAAGAAAAAGATAAAACACCATCTTGTCGGCAGCTACCCCAACGCCCTTTATAATCTTTGATTTGAATTTCTTTGAATGAAATTTTTAGTTTTTGAGCAAATTCAATGCAATGTTGCTGGATTAATGTTAAGGCTTCTCGTTTAAATGCAGGTTTTAATCGCATTTTAATGAGGTCTGTAGAAGTGTTGTGCAAAATAGATTGTTGCAAATGATCGAAGCAAATCGTCAATCGCTTTTCAGGATTGAGTTGGGCGATAAGCTGATACGATTTACCTTTAAAGAGAACCTTATCTGTGTCGATGGGAGGGGAGAAAAAAGCAAGTTGTTTAATGATCCACGCATGATGTCGATATAAAAAAGATTCAATGTGTTTGATAGCTAAAGATTTAGGTGCTGTCACAATAGGATTTTGTGTTCGTGGATCAATACGTAAACGAACGGATTTAGCAAGAGCGTGACGCTGTAGGATAACAGCGATTTCATCAATCTTGACAATATTAGGGGAACTTGACAATGGCATCCTGCATGCTCATTAATAGTGATATCAATTTTTATTCATACTACGAAATAAAACTATTGTGAATTTTTATTTGTTTCGTTATCTTTGTCCTACATTTAGGAGAGGTGGCCGAGTGGTCGAAGGCGCACGATTGGAAATCGTGTATACGGCAACGTATCGAGGGTTCGAATCCCTCTCTCTCCGCCAAAAGAATAAATTTTAGATGACATTACTTGCTTTTATGGGTGCAGCGATTGCGGAAATTGCGGGATGCTTTTCCTTTTGGGCTTGGCTTAAATTAAATAAATCTATCATCTGGATAATTCCAGGAATACTTTCTCTAATGCTTTTTGCCTTTTTATTAACGTTTGTTGAATCGGATTTTGCTGGTAGAGCGTACGCCACATATGGAACCATTTACATTATTGCGTCGATTCTATGGATGTGGGGTATTGAAGGAAATAGTCCTGATCTCTTTGATGTTATCGGTAGTTTGATTTGCATTATTGGGGCAGCAATTATTTTTCTTGCACCGCGCTCTTCCCTATACTCATCCTAATCCAGAACGTTGATTCATGATGAATGCATAAACTGAAGGCTTTATAGTTTTGAAGAAATCTGCCATAATGCAGTATCTTGAACAGTCTTGAAATATAAAAAAATAACTATGGTTCAAAAAAAAACATCTCCACTTAAAAACTCGTTTCTTGATGAAGCGGTCATTTTACAATTCCATCGTCGTCTTCGTCAAGTTGTAGGGCTATTTATCAGCCTGATGGCATTGATTTTTGCAATAACGCTCTTTAGTTATTCACCGAATGATCCCTCATGGAATACCGCAACCACATTTCCTGTGCATAATTTATTAGATTTTCCAGGTGCAATTGTTGCTGATTTTTTTCTTCAAAGTTTTGGATTATCTTCCATCCTATTAAGTGTTGTTATCCTTGTTTGGGGGGGATTTTTAGTTGCTGAATCAGTTATTAAGCGGTTAGGTTTGCGAATTATATCTTTAATAATTACCCTGTTAGCTGCTTCTACTTTCTTAGGGTTATTTGCAAATAGAACCATCTATTTGGCTACACCTACCTTAGGTGGTGCTTTTGGAACATTAGCCGTAACTACTTTATCCCGTTTGTTGGGATTAATGCCTGCTCTTATTGGGTTGTTAGCATTTAGTGTTTTTGGTTTGTTTTTAAGTTATAGTCTTGTTATTCGCCCTCGTCAATGGCAGGGATTTTTGCAAAAAACATCAACTTTTTTTGCCATTCTTGGACGACGAATAAGTCCTTTGTTAATCAAGTCTATGAGTGATTTTGTTAAAAAAGTAATTGGACATAAGGATTCTATTTTACCTGCTTCTTTAAAATCTTCAGCTGTTAAAGAGACTATTTTTGACCGAAAATCTACCATTATTTTAAACACGGATGGAGAATTAACTGCAGGACACATTGTGATTTCAAAAGACTCTGAACGAGAAATTACTGAAGAAGTAGCTGATTTTTCACATCTTTCTCAAGAAAATTCGGAAAAAAAACATGAAGTTGCAGAGGTTTTTGTAGGTTCAAAAGTGTCTGTTAATCTGCCTAATAAGTCCTCTTTATCTACTTCACCAGAATTTATTTACCTTCCTTCTCAAGAAGATTATCAACTCCCCTCCATTGATTTTCTGCAAAAAACAATTAAAAAAGAAGCGGCCGTTTTAGCGCCTGAAGTCTTGCAAAAATCGGCTCATCAATTGGAACAAGTTTTGCAAGAATTTGGTGTTCGTGGAGAAATCGTAGCTGTTTGTCCTGGCCCTGTCGTTACTTTATATGAACTAAAGCCAGCAGCTGGCATCAAAACGTCTCGTGTTATTGGTTTGGCCGATGATATTGCAAGATCCATGAGTGCCCATGCTGCTCGTATTGCGGTTATTTCTGGACGTAATGTGATTGGGATTGAGTTGCCCAATTTGGTTCGTGAAACAGTTTATTTACGGGAATTATTACAAACTGATGAATATACAAAGTTCTCAGCACCTCTGGCACTTATTTTAGGAAAAGACATTGGTGGTAATCCGATCATCGCAGATTTGGCGCGCATGCCACATTTATTAGTTGCTGGTACCACCGGGTCGGGGAAATCTGTAGCCATTAATACAATGATTTTATCTATTTTATTTAGGCTATCACCTGACAAATGCAAATTTATTATGATTGATCCTAAAATGTTGGAACTTTCTGTTTACGATGGCATTCCTCATTTATTATCACCTGTTGTAACAGATCCCAAAAAGGCTGTTGTTGCATTGAAATGGGCTGTACGAGAAATGGAAAATCGTTATCGCGCTATGTCAAAGCTGGGTGTTCGTAATATTGATGGATATAATGCACGTTTGGCAGAGGCACGGTTATCTGGTGAACTATTAATGCGTCGTGTTCAAACGGGATTTGACCCTGATACGGGTAAACCCATTTTTGAAAATCAATCTTTAGCTGTTGACCCACTTCCTTATATTGTGGTTGTTGTGGACGAAATGGCTGACTTAATGTTAGTAGCAGGTAAGGAAATTGAAGCCGCTGTTCAGCGTTTAGCCCAAATGGCACGTGCAGCTGGTATTCATCTTATTATGGCAACTCAACGTCCGTCGGTTGATGTGATCACTGGAACCATCAAAGCAAACTTTCCGACCAGAATCAGTTTTCAGGTCACAAGTAAAATTGACAGTCGCACGATTTTAGGTGAACAGGGTGCTGAACAACTTTTGGGTCAAGGCGACATGTTATATATGATGGGTGGGGGACGAGTGAGCCGAGTTCACGGACCTTTTGTTCGAGATGATGAAGTTGAAAAGATTGTACAATTCCTCAAAATGCAAGGGGAACCTGCCTATATTGAGAGTATTACTGAGGATGATGAAGAATCAACAATTGGTTCAAATGATGAGGAAAGTCGTGGTGGTGAACCTCTTTATCAACAAGCAATAGACGTGATTCGCCGTGAAGGAAAGGTATCAACAAGTTTCATTCAACGTCATTTACAAATTGGATACAATCGCGCAGCTAGAATTATAGAACAAATGGAAAAAGAAGGCGTGGTCGGGCCAGCAAATCATATTGGTAAACGCGAAATTCTTTAAAAAGGCACTCAAAATAATGAAAAAATGTATCTCCATCGTAAATCAAAAAATTATATTAAATCTGCTATTGGTGAGCTTTTGCTTGGATTTTTCATTAATTTCTAGTGCTATAGCTATCCCTTTAGCACCTGTTTCTGCTAGTCAAAAAATAACAGTTAAGCGTATTCAAGATTACCTGAAAGGTATTCAAACTTTTAAAGCGACTGTAAGTCAGTTAAATCCTGATCAACAACATTTAACCGGAACAGTCTATGTGAACCGGAATACTCAGACTGAGTATGGAAAACTTCGCATTGAATATGATCAAGCAGGCCAAGATCTTGTCATTGCCGATGGTATAAAATTTATCTTGCATAATCCGAAAACTAAAGAAAATACGGTCTATGAGATTGATCAAACGCCGGCTGCTTTTTTACTGCAAAAAAACCTTGATTTAGAAGGTGATTTTACAGTCAAATCTCTAAAAGAACACGATGGTGAAGTAGAGCTCACGATGACAAAATTTGGCGCCGGAGATGCTTTTGTCATTTTGAAATTTTCTACTGTCCCCATGCTAAAATTTAATGGTTGGGTAGTGATGGATGCGCAAGGAAATCGAACCGATGTTACTTTAAAAGATGTGGTTATTGGAATCGATCTTGCACCATCTTTATTTAATTTGAAAAAATAAACACGCTTATTTTTGGTAATAAAATATTAATTTTTATAACGAATAATAATTATTGAGTGTACTTTTCATAAAGTTTTGACATGATAAGTATGCACGTACCCAATATATTATTTAATTGTAGGAGTATTATTATGACCGAGAATGCACAGTCAAATCAAAAGAATTGGCAACAAGCAAATAAATGGGAATTTTATAAGAATGCTGAAGGGCTATGGAGCTGGCGGGCAATTGTTCCAGAAGGCTGGGATTGGAAAAAAGGCGAATGGTCACAAAATGCTGCCGAACAAGCTAAAAAAGTTGAAAAATCTAATTGGGAACGTGAAGGAATTAACTGGGTAGAAATTGCTCGTTCACAAGAATGGTATGCTTCCAAAAGTGATTGTGAAGCTAGTGCCAGAAAGCATGGATGGAAATAATCATTCAATTGTAAAATCTTAGGCTCTTATCTAAAGAGCCTAAGATCTATTTCTCAGTCTTCCCCCTTCATCAGTTCTGCTTTAACACTAGGTTTTTTACTCAATGCATACAGAGCCATTTGTTCGGCCAAAATACTAAATACAGCCCAACCACGATTTAAGACTGTCAGCAAATGAGCTGTATCAATGTGTTTGCTGTTTTCTAAAAGCTTTAAGCCCATGCCAAAGTGATCTTCATCCAGTGTGCTATGTAAATCAAAGAAATCATATTCAAGAAATTGCCCTTTTGCGACTGTGTGAAATTGTGTTGAGGCACCTTCTAAAACCAAATGAATTAACACTGTTTTTTCTTCATCAGTTCCAGAGATCATTTGATGATGAAACCATGTAGCTGCAGAATCTAATAACGGATTCCAAAAGGAAACAGGGCAATTTTTACGAATTCCATACAGAATTTTATTATGCCCAATTTCTTCTTGCAAATGCTGTTCAGCAGCATCAAAATATTCTGATTTTCCACCCATCGACATGCGGGCAGTGATAATTTTTTGAAACCAATCAGACCAATAGTTTAAGGCTTCAAGAAGGCGTTTTTTGACGGTTGGATCTTTAAGTTTTGGAGACCTTGCTAGAATCATAAGTGGATTACTTTCAAACTTTTTTTCCCAGGCTTTGTGTTGGTTAAGAAGTTGAGTAACATTATCATGTTGAGATGTATCGCTCATAAATTCAACACGAGGAATAGCTGGATTTTCATATAAACCTAGCCCTTCAAACTGAATAGATAACGCCCAAAATCCTTTTTTCCCACCACCTATAAACCCATGGTTCGCATTGGAAGGAACAATGACGACATCGCCTGCTTTAAGATCTTGTTGACAATCACCAACTACTTTTCCTTCTCCTTCACAAATAATAATCATGCTAGAAGTTGGATGGCGATGCGTGTCAAGAACTTCTCCCGGCATCAAACTAACCCAGGAAATAGAGATTCTCGCTTGATCAGGAATAAAAGCGGACAAGGACGGATGTTTGCGAAAATCTAATAATTCTCCTAAATTATGTTCCCTACCTTCTACAATGACTTCTTTTAGAGAAGGGATTATCGCGCGTGACACCACTTGCATTTTTACTGCTTGTACCCCAGATTCTTGCATCTTTATAACCTCTTTAACATTGATTGCTTCCTCACGAGTGTAGATGACTATGAGTTAAATAATAGTAAAAGATAAATAATGAATAACCTATTTTACGTGAGAGAATCAGAGATCAGCGACATTGCTTTTAAAAATTTTTGATTCTCTTTTTCCGTGCCAATAGAAACTCTGATGCTATTTGCAATCTCATTGTCACAAGAAACAACATGAATTTTATGCTGATTTAAAAAAGCCATAACAGTTGAAAAGTGATTAAGTTCCATTAGAAAGAAATTAACATCGCTGGGAGTAATTTTCTTCACCACACTTAGATTTGATAGATTTTTGACGAGTTTAACTCGTTCTTGTCTGATTTGTTCCCATGACGCTATCATTGTTTGTGGAAAAGCACAACGATTAGCCACAAGTTCTTGAGATGGCGTGGGGAACCCAAATGGTATTTGAATATAACGTAAAGTATTAATAACCAAAGGATCTGCTGCGATAACGGCTCCACACCGAACACCGGCCAGCCCCCATGCTTTTGATAAAGTTCGCAAAACAATTAAATTATTAAAGCGAGACAAATCATAAATAGCTGAAGAAATACCAGAAAATTCTATATAAGCTTCGTCAACAATCACAAATCCATCAAGGGATCTGCATAATTTATCAATAATTTCTGTGTCAAGAAGTGTCGCTGTTGGATTGTTTGGATTACATAAAAAAACAAGCTTGGGATTTTCTTTTATAATATCATCCACATCCAGCTGGTTGTAATTTTCCTCTTTTAATTTGAATCTTTTGATTTGTAGATTGTGAAGTTTCCCCCAATGTTCATAAGCAGGAAAACTGGGCTCTGTTACGGCAATTGTATCTTTATTTGGTTCTGCAAATGATCTTAATAATAAATCTATTCCTTCACTAGAACCGACTGTAAAAAGAATATGTTGATCAATTATTTCATCAATTTTTTGCGGTGTATAATCAGCCGGTTGATTAAGAGATGAGATAACTTGCCAATAATGTTTCTTTAAGGACTTTTGAGTCAAATCAGGATAGTTTCCAAGGGTACCAAGAAATGGGTTTGTATTATTGCTCAAATCAACGTCAATATCCATCTCGGCAAAATGTTTTTTAAGGACACCGATCAGAGGAATTTCAGAAAAAATTGGTCTAGATTTAGGGTGAACTTGCATTAGGGGTTCTTTCGTTAAAGCTTTAATCTTTTTCAACGTGCAATATATTGAACTCTGCTTCACTTAGAGGTTCAATAAAACTTTTATTTTTTTGATTTAATAACAGCTCCCCAAATTCTTCTGATTTTATCGGTGGGCTGAAATAATATCCTTGAACTTCATCACAGTTATGAGTTTGTAAAAAATCTAGCTGTTCTTTGTTTTCTACACCTTCAGCTACAACACGTAATTTCAATTGTTGAGCCATAGCAATAATTGCTTGCACAATGGCTTTGTCATCTTCATCACGGCTTATATCGCGTACAAAAGATTTATCGATTTTAATTTTATTAACTGGGAACCGTTTTAAATAACCGAGGTTAGAATAACCTGTACCAAAATCATCAATAACTAACCCAACACCCATTTTTTTTAATTCGTTCATTGTTGCTATATAAATATGATTGTTTCCCATAATGCTACTTTCTGTCAATTCGACATCTAAGTATTTGGCTTCTAATCCAGAATCTGATAAAGCTGAACTTACAATCTGAACAATATTATTTTGTTTAAATTGAATGCCACTAACGTTAACAGCTACTTTTATTGGACCAAGTCCTTTTTTTTGCCAAAGTTTGTTTTGTTCGCAGGCAGTTTTGAGAACCCATTCTCCAATAAATTGAATAATGCCTGTTTCTTCTGCAACATGAATAAAATCTAGAGGAGAGACCAGACCCCGTATCGGATGAGACCAACGTATTAAAGCTTCTGCAGAAACTATTCGTTGCGTTTTTAAATCAATTAAGGGCTGGTAAAGTAAGAAAAATTCATTATCATCTAAGGCTTTACGTAAATCATTGGCAAATGATAAATGTTCAACGGCTTGATCATTCATGTGAGGTGTATAAAAACGGTAGTTATTACGCCCATCTGCTTTGGCGGTATACATTGCTGCGTCGGCATTTTTCAACAGCACTGTTGTGCTTTTTCCATCCATCGGATAAAAACTTACACCGACACTACTTGTCATCGTAATGCTATGATGATCAATATAAAATGATTCTGCCAGAATTTCTTGACATTCTGTAATTAAGGGGATAATTTGCTCGCGATAATCAATATTACGCAGGACAATAATAAATTCATCGCCACCCCAACGTGCCAAAGTATCTTCTTCTCGGATACATTTTTTTAAACGTTGAGATACTTCTTGCAGTAGTAAGTCACCTATATTATGTCCCAAACTATCATTGATTAATTTAAACCGATCCAAGTCAAAGAATAAAACGGCCACTTTACTATGTTGGCGTTTTGCATGTTTGATTTCTTGATTAATACGATCTCTTAAAAGAATTCTATTGGGCAACCCCGTTAAAGGATCACAAGTTGCTTGTAGGAATAGTTGCTCTTCCATTTGCTTACGGCGAGTAACATCTCGAAAACTAAAAACGCGTCCTATAATTTCATTGTTGATATATTGAGGAATAGAGTAACGTTCAAAAATACGACCATCTAGAAACTCAATTTCATCAAAACAATCCATTTCTGGATGTGCATATAATTGCCCTAATTTTTCAATAAAAACCTCAGGGTTTAATAATTGCTTTAACACGTGATTTATGGCTTTTTCATCATTACTACTTTTCATGTAACTTAGAGGAATACGCCACATTTTTCGAAATCTTTGATTGCAAGTAACAATTTTTCCTTTGCCATTAACAACTAAGATACCATCCGCAGTTGACTCTAAGGTTGCTTGTAATAAAGATGCATCCAGATTTTTTACATTTTTTATAGATTCATTTTTTACCAAGTTTTTTTTTCTTGGGGGGCCTTTATCCGTTACCATTGGCTTATCTCTCCTCAGACTTTAGCCGAATTACGCTGCTTTTGAATCATAATGAACATAGCTTTTAAATTACCCCTTCCTTTTATTAAAGTAGAATATAGTTAAATATTAGTTTAATCTTTAAAAGAAAAAACATATTTTCAAAGAATTTTAATGATTTATTATAACTACAAATATCTTGCTTTAGTATATGACACACATTCATTGCAAGATATTTTAGGCTCTTCAATGGATCTTAAGCAGACTATTGTGATTCTGCCTTTTTCATTATATAAAGAACATTCTTTAAAACTTGCATCCGTTGGTAAAGCTATTAAGGTTAAAAATTATTTAAACTCTGGCGATGTAGAAACCATTGCGTATAAAGAATTTCATAAAAATCCCTACCAATATATTATTGCAACTCATGAAATCGATATTTTAAGAGCCGCTCGATTGCGAGAATTACTACAATTGCCTGGTCAATCTTATAAGAGCGCAACTGCTTTTCGACAAAAAACGGTGATGAAAGAAATTTTGAAACAAAAGAGAATTCAAGGCATCCCATTGTTTCAATCCATAAAATCACCAGCGGATGTTATTGATTTTATGAACAAGAATACATTTCCTGTGGTTATCAAACCTGATCTTGGTACTGGTTCAGAAGGCATCAAAATTTTGAAAAATAAAGACGATGTGTTTTCATATTTAAAACAATCATCTATTTTTCAAGTCAATCAACCAGTTGATATGCAGATTGAAAAATTTATCAACGGAAAGATGTATCACATTAATGGGTTTGTAATGAATGGCGAACTCATCAGCTGTTGGCCTAGTGTTTATCCACATCAGTCAATTGGAATGGTGGATGGAAAATTTGCATCTAGCTATCTTCTTCATTCAACAAATCCTTTAGTTCTACGACTCAATACGTATACGCAGCAAATTTTAAAGATTTTACCCACACCTCTTCATACGCCTTTTCATTTAGAGGTCTTTATTAACGAAGCGGATGAAATTATTTTTTGTGAAATTGCTTCTCGTATTGGTGGAAAAGGCGTGCGCCAATCTTGGCTAGAATCTTTCAATCTTTCGTTAAGTAACCTATTTGTTCAGGCACAAATAGGAAGAATAGATAGTGTTACCCTTGCTGATTTTTCTGATCAGCCTCAGTGTTTAACCGGCGAAATTTGGTTTCCAACCCAACCGGGTCAGCTAAAAAATATCGAATTGGAATGTCCTTTTCCGTGGGTCAAAGATTATAAAACGTTTTATAAAAGGGGCGACATTATACATCAAAAAGCTAAAAATATAAATGATTGTCTTTGTGGTATTTCTTTATTAACGGCTGATACCGAAGAAGAAATGCAACATCATTTAGAAGATTTAGTGAAATGGATTCAGGAAACTATAAAATGGGATCTTAATTAACTTAGTATGAAATGGTATTGTGTTATAATAAAATTACACATAAACTTTAAATAATATTTACTTAATGTTTATGTGAGATCATGTTTTACAATTCTTTAGAAATTAAGATTAGACGTTCTTTATTAACTTCTCTCTTGCTGGGCGGGATAGTGGCACATGTGCCAACTATGAGTCACGCACGTAATGGATTTATACCACATTATGTGGGAGCTGAAGGAATGGTCGGTGGTGCTGGAACAGCTTGTCCTTTAGATGCGACAAGTACAATTGCAAACCCGGCTGCATTAGGAAAATTGAATTCACATTTTATTTTTAATATTGGGTTAATTTATCAAGATCAACATTTAAATACTAGTCGATCAGTCATTGGGAATCCTATTGGACAACAAAAAAACCAAATTCGATTTATTTTTCCCTTAACACTAGGTGCGAATGTTCGGTTCAATGAAAAATGGGCACTTGGATTTATGGCAACAGGCGGTGGTGGTGCGATTAGGTACAATGATTCTGTCACCAACCCTGGGGGCTTAGTGCCGCCAAATGGTGGGTTTAACAAGCAAACAGTTAACACGGTTACTTTAACGGCAACCACACTTTCTTATAGCCCGACACCATCACAATCATATGGTATTAGCCTTCTTGTGGCGACTTCTATCTTTAAGTCTGACATGGCAATGCCTAATGGAACACAAGTAACTGGGCGATTAAGTTCGGATATGGTTTATGGGGCAGGAACGCGCATCGGTGGTATATGGGATCTTAATCGATGCATAACGCTTGGTGCTTCGGTTGCAACACCTGTTTATTCTCAAACACATAAAAAATATGACCAATTGTTTGGTGCACATAGTTTTCAAATTCCGGCGACTGCACGTTTGGGGATCACCTGGCATATTTCACCAGCTACCGATTTCAGTTTTGACTTAAAAGAACTATTTTATGGTTATTCTAAATGGGTGCATAGAGGGCAAGGTTGGAAAAATCAATTTATTATCCTTACAGGCGTTATGCATCGCTTTAATGAAAATTTCACGGCTGGTATTGGGTATAATTATGGAAAAACGCCAATCAGAAATGATAAAGTGATTTATAATGCATTAAGTATTCCTTTAGATGAACATCATCTCAGTGGGGGAATACGTTACACATTCGACAATAAGAAAACAGAATTATTCTTAATGGGTTATTATATTCCTCATAAAAAAATGACAGATAATGGTCAAGGATTCCCCTTTGGTCTAAGTAAAGGAATAGAAATTGATAATACGTCTTCTGGCCTTGAAGTTGGTGTAAAATATAACTTTTAATGTTTTTATGCTATCGTTTTATAAGGCGATAGCATTTTCATTTCTTACTGTTTTTGATATCTCCCTTCTTAAATTTCTATTTTTCAAAAAAGACAATTAAATAAAAAAAATATAAATTATTTTTATAATTAATATTAATTGCTTTTTGAAATATGTATGAAAAAATTTTAACTTTAGAATTTCAAAATAATAATCAATAAATTCAGTAAGTTAGGTGAGTTTTAGTGTGGATTTATTTTGAAAAAATACTTAGATTTACTTTAACTTAAAACCAATCTAGGTGTTTTTCATGATTATCAATTTTTATAAACGAATTTTTACGTGGTTTCTTGTTTTTCAATACACATTTTTAAGCGTGGTTCAGGCAACCGGTGATCAATGAATTTTTGAATTAAAAGATGCAAGCTATAATTTGGGTCATGAAAAAAATCAATATACGTTGCATGTTCGTAAAAAAGAAAAAGATGGCATTGTAAGAGATATTTTAAAATCTCGTATTCAGCATGATGGTTCTGTCGTGAGAGCCTTAGATGTATCTACAAATGGGTCAGTGCAAATTACAACATCACACCAAAGTAAACGAGTCCATATTCAATATATATCTGACAGTGTTAAGGAAAAACTTGGATTTGATATCACAAGTGAGGGAAACTTCACTCTCACATCAATGAAGGCAAAAGGAAACTTTCATTTTTCTACTTTTGGTCTTTTGACACTTGATGCAAAAATTCTTCAATCTACCTCTTTAAGTTTAACAGGAAAGCGAATTCGCAACAATTCTCATCTAACAGTAGATAGCCTTATATTGAAGACAACAGATGATAATCAAAATGATGCACCCATTCTTAATACAGTTTTAGGCGTTATTAACGTTAAAACGCAAATGAATGTGCTTAAAGGAAACGTTCATAATGAAGGGGGGATTCGCACTCAAGGAAAAACCATTATTGACTTTCATCATAATGACCTCATCAATCAAGATTGCCAGGCACCCGTTAAAGGGATTGAGTCGACAGGTAAACTTGAAATTTTAAATGTCGGTGTGTTGGAAAATTCAACAACTCTTAAAGCCCAAGATCTTGTTGTTGAGGGACAGATATTAACAAATACAGCAGAAATAAACGCAGACAGATTGGATATTAAAACAAAATCTCTCCAAAATCATCATTTGATGGAAGGGAATTCTTTACTAAAAATATCAGGAAAAGAGCTTCACAATACAGGATCGTTGATTGGAAATAAGTTAACTGATGTATCAAATTTCAAACAGATAGATAACCAAGGTATTATTCGCGCTGGCACAGATAGTAACTTTCAACATTTGGGTGATTTTATCAATTACGGTACGATTGATTCGAAAGAGGGAGTTTTAAAAATTGATGCCCAAAACCTAACAACTTATGGTTTTATTGAAGCAAAAACTGCAATCTTATCCATAAATCATACTCTTTTGGCTCATGAAATAATCAGAATACATGATTTACTTGATATAACCGCAGCGCGTTTCATTAATAAAACAACTCTTTTAGGCGGTGAAATACATTTAACAACCAACACTCGTTTTGAAAACCACAAATCTATTTTGGCAAAAAGCAAGCTGATCATGAATCTAATAGGAACGTCACTCAATAATGGTCTTTTATCTCAAGAAGGTGATATTAAAATTACGAGTCATGGAGCTTTTATTAATAAACACGATATCACACCTCAACAGAATTTGGTTATTGATGGAACAGGTTCTTTTGACAATCAAGCAGATTTAAAAGCAACCACCATTTGCATTCAAGGTTTTGATCATCTGTTGAATCAGGGAACCATTTTAGGGACGGATCATTACAATCTTTCTTTTACACGTGAATTTATTAACAAGGGATTCATTCAAGGAGATCAGGGAAATATTATATCTGAAGATGGTGTAATGATTAACCGAGGCGAAATTCATCAAGCCACTATCGCAATAAAAAGCCTTCAAAATAAAACCACCGGACTTATTAAAAAAGCAAACGTTACAGTTTCAACTGGATGGAATGAGGAGATAATAAAGGCAGACGATTTTACTGTAAATGATGCTTTGGGTTTTTATAATAAAGGTGACATATCTCTTCTCTGCAGAGATTGCTTGGAATGGGTTATTTTCACAACCGCTCTATTCTTGATTTTATTCGAAAAAATCAAATGCCCAGTGTTATCGCTATTCATAGTTTTTTAAATCAGGCCAAATCAATATCAAAACAACCAGCAGTGGTGACTGGCTCTACTATTGAAGTTACATCAAATGCACATTCTTTTATTGTCGGTAACAAAGGGCGGTTTCTTGTTGGGACTCTGATTTTGAATGATGGAAAAGGCGTTTATAAAAATGAAGGTGAATTTAATGCTGACTTTTTTACCCTGAATCAAAATACATTCACGAACTCAGGTCAAATGGATGTGGCTCAATTTAAAGGCGATAAAGGCACACTCGTTAATCACGGCATCTTATCTACTTTAGAAAAATCCAGCTTTAATCAATTTGAAAATCGTGGAACGGCTGTTTTAGAAGAATTAGATATTTCAGAACATGGTGGTAACCAAGGAACATTGACGTTAAAATCTCTTTCTGGAAGTGGTATTTTTACGAATCAAGGACTTTTAATATTTGAGGCACTTGTGGATAATCCTGCGACAATTAACATTCGTAAATTCATTAATCAATCTGAACAAGGAAAACAAGCCGAAGTTAAAGGAGAAAATATTGTTGTTTCGAAAAAAGTTACTGAATTTCTTTTGAATAGCGGCACTTTCATTGCGCACTCATTAAGTTTTAAAAGTGGCGATGGCTATTATGAAAATAGAGGCGATTTAATATTGATGTCTCTGTTACTTGATGGATTTACAATAAGTTTCCTGAATAAAGGCAATTTACAAGTTAAGACTATTGCTGGAAAAGGAACTTTCATCAATTATCATCTTCTAACATTAAAATACCTTGGGCAACAATCTGTGTAATGCCCCCAGTTTAGCAAGCATATTTTAAAGGAGTCTGTTGTTGTTTATT
>DYSP01000052.1 GCA_020718185.1 Candidatus Odyssella sp.
TAATCTAGAAGGTTATGAGCGAATCAGGGCAAGATATCAAGGCCATCAAGCTTAGATTTGGGAATCTATTCATTTCCCCATGTTTCTGGAATCGGATCGGGCTTCGTTAGCAAGCAGGGAACAGTCACCCCCAAAGCGCGCGCAAGTTGCTCTAGTGTTGCCAGTTTAGGATCGCGCCGATAATTCAAAACCTGCGATAGTGTGGACTTTGGAATGCGCACAGCATGTGCAAACTTCTCAAAACTGTTGTATTTGAGAGCAATGTAATACTTCAAATTGTTGTGAAGAATTTTTGCGGTTTCCCCAATAGCAAAAGGGGGCGTGGCTTCACCTACCCAAATAGAATCCTGAGCGTTCACCTGAGAATTCAACTTGGTGCGCGGACGCCGTTTGATGGGCTGGTTGGTATCTGCCTTTGGCATGGGCTCAAGATACCCTAGAGCGCGCAAGTGTTCGTTCTCAATTGAGAATAGCTATATTCTCTTGGTTCTCAAATGAGAATTGGAGAGACTATGCGAGCATGGATATCCACACCTAGGATTCCACGAAATAGCGAACGATTCCGGTGGGGGAAGGCCTTCCCCCTGGTCTCGACTGGCATAGCCATACTCAACACACCCCCTTCTCCTGGGGGCTTTGGCCCCCAAGCCCCTTTCTACAGGATTCCCTATGTCCCTAAATAAAGACCAACGCAATGCCTTAATCGATGCCGTAAATCAATCCGCTTTAGAGCCCGATCAAAAATCAAGCTTAATGGGTTTACTGAATGAAAAGAAGCGCTATGGTTTAGTCTGGGAAGACAAGCCGGAATATGCTAAAGAGCGCATGAAAAATGAGCTGCCGGTTTTGGTTGATGTGCCTGAAAGGTATGTGGAGGGTGCCAGTCCTGATTCGCCGCACCATGTGCTTATTGAGGGTGATAATTACAATGCCTTAACGGCTTTGCAATATACCCATGCGGGCAAAGTGGATGTGATTTATATTGACCCGCCCTACAATACGGGGAATAAGGATTTTAGCTACCAAGATACATTTAAAGATGAGCCAGAATTTATTGATCGCGAACATCGCTTTCGACATTCTACATGGCTAAGCTTTATGGAAAAAAGATTGAAGCTTGCCAAGGCGTTACTTAAAGAAACGGGTGTGATATTTATCAGTATTGATGATAATGAACAGGCGCAGTTGAAGTTGTTATGCGATGAGATATTTGGGGAAGGGAATTTTGTTGATAATATAATTTGGGAAAAAAATTATGCGCCAAGAAATGATGCGAAATATTTCAGTGCATCTCATGACTTCATTGTTGTCTATCATAAAGGTGCATGGGAACGGAAACTAGAGTTGCGAACTGAAACACAAAATAAGCCATATAAATTGGATGATAAAGATGGACGTGGATTATACAGAACAGATAATGTTCTGGTAAAAGCATTTAGTGTGGCTGCAGTATATCCTGTAAAGAGTCCACACACTGGTATTGAATATTACCCTCCAAAAGGTAGTTGTTGGAGATATAGTAGAGAAACATTTGAACGAATGATATTAGAAAATAGAATTTATTGGGGTAAAGATGGCAAAGGGGCACCACAAGCAAAACGATACTTAAATGAAGTTCAACAAGGATCTGTCCCACAAACAATTTGGTTTTATAAAGATGTTGGTCATACGCAAGATGGTAAAAATGAACTAAAAGATTTTGAATTGACTTCTAGAGTTTTTGAAACTCCAAAACCATCACAGCTGCTCAAAAAAATTATTAATTATTGTGTTAATCAAAATTCCCTCATCCTCGACTTCTTCGCAGGTTCCGGCACAACCCTTCATGCTACTATGGCTCTCAATGCAGAAGATGGTGGCAAGCGCCAATGCATCTTGGTCACCAACAACGAAAATCAAATTTGCGAACAAGTGACCTATGAACGTAATAAACGCGTGATACAAGGTTATACCAATAGCAAAGGTCAAACTGTAGATGGCCTCAAAGACAATCACTTGCATTACTTCAAAGTAGGCTTTGTAGATCGTGAAAAAACCATGCGCAATAAAAAGCAAATGAGCCAAAAATCGGGAGCACTTTTACAATTAAAAGAAAATTGCTTTGTAGCGAATACGGTTCTATCTGGTGAAGGTTATCATGTATTTGAACATCAGGACTTTTTACTGTATTGGGTAGTCGATCCAAATTCGATACCCGATGTAGTGGCTTCTATTGAAAAAAGTGAAAAACGTTGCAAAGTCTATGTGCACTCACCAGATAACGATCCATTTAGTGCTGATTTTGAAGAGGTAATGGATCAAGTGGAATTGTTTGCAATACCAGAAGCCATCTACCGCGCCTATAAAAACTCCTTACCAGAGATGAGTCATGATTAATTTACGCACCTATCAAGAAAAAGCAAAAGATGATTTGTTAAATCATTTCTTTACTATAGTAGAGGCGCAGCAAACGACTCTACTAGAAAAGCGTAGATGTAGAATGGTTTTTGAAGCGCCCACTGGTGCTGGTAAAACAGTGGTAATGGCTAGTTTTCTGCAGCAAGTGGTGCAAGAAATGCCCTTGCATTTAAATATTCCTAATCGACAATTTGCATTTATTTGGCTTGCTCCTAATCAATTGCATGAACAGTCACAAATTGCTTTAAAAGAATATTTTGAATCGACAAGAGCGCTCACCTGCAAATCATTCCAGGATTTAACAGATAAGTGGATTGAAGAAAATGATGTGTTGTTTTTGAATTGGGAATCCATTTGGTCAAAAAAGAATAATATCGTTAAAGAAAGTGAAAATGGTTGGAACCTTTACGAAATCATTGAATCGACAAAAAAAAGAGGGTATGAAGTTGTCGTTATTGTCGATGAAGCCCATCGGAATTTAAATGGGGATCAATGTCAGAATGTATTGCAACAGATTGATGCAGCCATTGAAATAGAGGTTTCGGCTACTCCGAAATATCAATCCAGTTATAGTGTTCGGATCCCTAGAATTCATGTGATTCAAGCAGGAATGATTAAAAAGTCAGTTGTTTTAAATCCTCAAATCACAGCTGTTTCTGATACAGAATTAAAAGAAATCTTACTGGTAGAATCATTAAAAAAAAGAAAGAGCCTCGAAAAATTGTATGCAAAACAATGGAGCAAAGTTCGCCCTTTATTATTAATTCAACTTCCAAATGACAAAAAAGAAGAAGAGAGTGCTCTCGATAAATCAATACACGAGCAAGTGGTAGCCTCGTTAGCAGCAAAGGGTATTACAACTCAAAATGGAAAACTGGCTATTTGGTTGTCAAAAATCAAAGAGAATCAAGAAGACCAAAAGATCAAGCCGTTTGATAGCACAGTTGAGGTTTTGTTATTTAAGCAAGCCATTGCTTTGGGATGGGATTGCCCAAGAGCTGCAGTATTGTTGATCTTTAGAGAGCTTAACGACAATTCTTTTGCTATTCAAACTGTAGGGCGAATTCTGCGCATGGCAGAACAAAAGCATTATGCAGATGATACACTGAATCATGGTTATGTATATACGGATTTGAGTAAGGACGTTATAAATATTGCTGATGATGCGAAAGACTATATCTCTTTGGAATCTGCAAATAGGCAATCAACATATCAAAACCTTAATATTACCAAAGAACATCTTAAGCTTTGGGGTGGGCGAAATGTGTTAGGTTATCGCTTTAGAGAAGCCTTAAAAAATGCAGCTCTTCAAGATGGGTGGGTTGATCCCATTCAAAATGGTACAAATGGTATTTCGCATAATTTACAACTACTAGTTAATAAACTTATTAACACCCATGTAAGCGACATACAAATTCAAATTCCATTGAATACGATTATCGATCAATCACAATTTAGTGGCGGTCTAGTACAAGTCAAGAATCGAACAGGCTTTGCTAAAACAACTGGCGAGCTTATGAAATTGTTTGAAAAATATTGTGCTGACAATTGTAAGCCCTATGAAGCACATCGAAGTGCTGGCAAAATAAAAATGGCATTGATTGAATTGATGGAAGATTATTTGGGGACCACAGAATTTGATACATATAAGTTGGTCTTGCATCCTGATAATGAACATTATTGGAATCAATTAATAGAAGAAGCGAAGAAAATATTTGAAGGTTGGGTGGTTGCAGCTTCACAGCGTAAAAGGCTTTTAGATGAGCTCCCCTGGGAAGTGCCTGAAATAAGATCCTATTTTAGTAGCCAATACAAAAGGCAAGTAGCACCAAGACATATTTTACAAGACTACTATCAGGATATTCAATCGAGTCAACCGGAGAAACGATTTATTGAATACTTAGAAAAAATGGGATCATGCATAAGGTGGTGGTATAAGAATGGCAATAGTGGTATAGAGTATTTTTCAGTAAGCTATACATCTTCGACAAATGAGTTAAGACTATTCTACCCTGATTTTATTGTGCTTTTTGGTGATGGTACAATGGGATTTTTTGATACCAAAACCAAGAAGTCAGATGAGGATGCTCCTCACAAACACAATGCATTGATTGAGTACCTTAAGAAGTTGAGGTCAATTACTAAAAAAGAATACTTTGGTGGGGTAATTATTGAAGACCCAGAAGGTTCTAATGTTTGGAAATTAAGCCGTTACAATATTGAGAATACAAGTTCATTAGAGGGATGGGATATACTTAAGATTGCTGATTATAAAGGCGATTGGGTTGAACCAGTCAAAGAACCTTCACAAGCAATACATATAAAACAAAGTCAAGAACAACAAACTGCATTGTTTGATAGCAATAATCAGCAGTCAGTATCATCCACATATTACCGCATCTCAATCACAGAAAGCAGATACGATTCTTTCAATGTTCTTTCTGCGTTAGGTAAAATGGACGATAAATCCATATATGTATTGTGGTCAAAAGGGCTTGTAAGGTGTCAGAAACTAAGAAATTGCACTTGGGGGAATTGGCATGACGCAAATAGTCCACAAGAATTCATCGTCAAGGAATTTATCGAAAGCCTACTACAAAGTGCAACGGCTACAGAATCTCAGCTAGAAAATTCAAGTAAAAATGGATTTATAACTGAACACTCCTACACGACCATCACCGTTGAATCTGCTTCTGATAAAGACTTTACAAATAATGTTGTAGAGATCTTAGATTTTGGGACTCAAGCTAGAGGTAGTCAATCTGGTCTTTTCGCAAACATCATGGAGCTCACATGACCAAAGGTTTAGATGCCTCCTTTATTCATTATGGAATTCGCA
>DYSP01000026.1 GCA_020718185.1 Candidatus Odyssella sp.
TCAACAAAAAGACTCTCTTAATTCAACCTTTTTTCAAACTAGGGGCAGTATATCACCGCGTCGGCTGACCGCCTCCTCGTGATGACGCCGTTCTTTTAGAGATTTCTTGCATTTCTTATCCGATATTCGCGTTAAGTATATATTTGTAATAGAAAGGCAAGATCTTCTGCATCTTCCCATAGTCGCTCGTCACGTTTTGACCCTCCCGCATGACCTGCGCCCATCTGCATTTTCAGCAAAATAGGTTGAGATCCGGTATTATAATGACGAAGTTTTGCCACCCATTTTGTTGGTTCCCAGTATGTGACACGAGGATCTGTTAACCCGCCTGTGATATACATCGCTGGATAAGCTTGGTTTTTGATATTGTCATACGGGGAATAACTTTTAATATAATCAAAATATTGCTTTTCTTTAGGGTTTCCCCATTCAGCAAATTCACCAGGCGTTAATGGAAGAGTATCGTCCAACATCGTATTAACAATATCCACAAATGGGACATGTGCAATAATGGCTTTAAACAGTTCAGGACGATCGTTGGCAATAGCTCCCATCAATAGGCCAGCACTCCCGCCCATAGCAGAAATCGATCCTGACTGTGTGTAGCCTGCTTTGACTAAGTGTTCAGCACAATCAATAAAATCGTTAAAGGTATTTTTTTTATTGAGTTTTTTTCCATCAAGATACCATTTATATCCTAAATCATCTCCTCCTCGAATATGCGCAATTGCATACACAAAGCCACGATTCATCATAGATAAAGCACTTTGACGGAACCCCGCATCCATTCCATACCCATATGATCCATAGCCATACAATAATACCGGATTCGCCTGACCTAGTTTGACAAGGTCTTTACGATAGGCAAGAGAAATTGGCACTTTAACCCCATCTCTAGCCGTGACCCAAATCCGTTCGCATGTATAAAGATTTTCGTCAAATCCTGATGGAATTTCTTGAACTTTTAAAGAGCGCAACTCTCCCCCACCATAAGGACAGGCATAAACTGTATTTGGTTTATTTAGGGCAGAATATGAGAAACGAATTTCTTCATCTTCATAAGGTGTTGCATTTAAGTAAAGTTCATACGACTCACCTGGCATAGAAATATTTTTAAATTGATTTTTATTTAAATCAAAAAAGCTAATTTTATTAAGGCCATTTTCCATACTTGTTAACACCATGCCTTTTTCATAAATAGCGATGCCGGTCAAATAGATATCTGAATTATGGGCGAGCAATTCGTCTAAATGATCTGAATGAGCCTGTCTTGCCACCATTCGAAAATTTTCCCCTTTATCATTAATAAGGTGATAAAACTTTCCTTTATAGTGTTCGGTTGTTTGAACAAGGCGCCCTTTTTCACGAGACATTAGTGGGATTAAAGGTGCATCATTAACCTGTAAATCCAATATATGGACAGAGTTTTCATCTTTTGTGCCACCTTCTAAAATCAAATAATGGCGATCTGCCGTACGACCCATAGCAATGGTAGATATACTATCTTTTTCTTCATAGATAAGGCGATCATCTTGATGTTTTGTACCCAATTTATGATGAAATAATTTTTTCGGACGCCATTCAGCACTCATCTGTGTGTAATAAAATCCACTATTATCCGCATTCCAAACAACACCACCAGTAACGTTAGGAATTGTCTCGTTTGTATCACTTTTTGTGGATAAATCGCGTATTTTTAATTCAAAAAACTCATTTCCTGTTGTGTCAACGGTATAGGCCAATAACTGATGAGAAGGACTGATGGAAAAACCACCTAATGTAAAAAATGAATGCTTTTTTGCCTCTACATTCACATCCATAATAATTTCTTCAGCAACTTCTAGCGAATCTTTTTTTCTGAGATACACAGGGTAATTTTGCTCTAGCGTTTGCCGAGAATAATAAAAATAATTGTCTCTTTTAATGGGAACTGACTCATCTACCGTTTGTAAAAAACCGCGCCGTTCTTCAAAAATTTCTTTAACTTTTGAGGTCAGCGGTTTAAAAAAAGCATCTGTATAAGTATTTTCTGCCTTTAGATAATCAAGAATTTTTTGGTTTTTTACACCGTCTTCAGGTGTTTTCCATTCTGCATCTCGCAACCAGGCATATGGATCATTAAGTCTAACTCCATGAAGATCAATTTCATGATTTTTTGCATTTACTTGCGGAGGTGTTAATTGAGCAAAATCTTTCATTATATATTCTTTCCAAACTATAGTTCCAACAAATAGTGCCGCAGCTGTTCCAGCAAAAAATATAAATGATTTTACCGATATGTATTTCATTAGTATGACGCTGCCCTAATTTATCATTTATTTTAGTGACCTAACAATTACACATCCTTATTCTGAATGAAAATAAAATTTTTGATATATACTCTTCGTGATAGAAATTCGCTTTTTCATTCATGATGAGTATATAATCTTGGTGATATAAATTTTTTTAAAAAAAATCTTGCAATCAGAAATAAAAATCGGATATACATACATACAAACATCCATCTCAAGCGCCCATAGCTCAATTGGATAGAGCGTCAGACTACGAATCTGAAGGTTAGGAGTTCGACTCTTCTTGGGCGCGCCATTTTCATAACATTGTTATAAATAGCAAGTTTTAAATGAAATATTTTTCTGTGCTTGACAAGTACTTTTATTGCTCGTAACCTAGTATTATTATGAAAATAAGTACACACTCAATTAATCCTTGCTTTCTCTACAAGCGACCTCAAAGCGCAACTAATTCGTTGCGCGCTATTTTGAAATCATTCTAAGGCGCGTTCACCCCTTTGTTTTTTTAAAGACAAATCCGCGTGTTATATGACGCATGAGAGAATTACTGTGACATCATCATTATTCAAAGCATACTTTATCTGTTTTTGTGCCGCCCTTTTTTATATTTATCAATTCGTGTTACGTGTTGCACCTAGTGTAATGGTTGATGAAATTATGTTAACGTTTCATTTAGACGCTGCAAGTTTTGCTTTTCTATCGGCATCGGCCATGTACACCTACAGTTTAATGCAAATTCCAGCTGGTATATTTGCCGATAAATACGGGGTAAGAGCATGCGTTCTTTTATCTCTTTTCTTTTGTTCAATTGGTGCTTTATGCTTTAGTCTTATCGACAATTACTGGCTAGCTTTGCTTAGTCGCATGTTAATTGGTGCAGGTTCTGCGTGTGCCTTTTTATGCATGACAAAGATTGCGATCAACTGGTTTGGTATTCGGTGGCAGGCACGCATTTTCGGCATTGCTATGACCGCTGGAACCATTGGCGCTCTGAATGGCAGCATCCCTATTGCTTATCTTTTAGAAACAACTACTTGGAGCGGTGTTTTCATGATTTTAAGTGTGATTGGGATGATGATTTGGGGATTAAATTATTTCTTTTTAAAAGAAAAACAAGAAATATCAATGACACTAACTGAGAGAAAAAGCTCAATTTCTTTTCAATCAATTAAGCTTATCTTACAAAAGCCAGCGTGTTGGTTAAATGCAATTGCGGCACTTGGTATTTATGCCTGTGTTTCAGTTGTTGCAGACTTATGGGGTGTAAGTTTTTGCATGCAGGCATTTGAGCTAAGCCGTCCAAAAGCAGCTGAGCTCACTTCACTTATTTACGTAGGACTATGTGTTGGAAGCCTTGTAATTCCTTTTATTTGTGATTATGGATTGGGTCGCAAAAAATTCATTCTGGCTGGTTTATTTATCATTATTTGTTGCTTAGCACAGTTTGCTTTTGGTGAAAATTTATCGATCTTTAGCATATCAATTCTTTTGATTATGATTGGATTTTTTGCGGGAACAGAAATGCTTTGTTTTACAAATGCTTGTGAAGCAGTGCTTCCATCAATTGCCGGCACAACAACAGGTTTTGTGAATTGTATTGTGATGTTAGGTGGTTCCCTTTTACAAAACTTTTTCGGTCTTGTGATGAATTATAGCTGGCAAGGAAAAGTAGATACTTATAACGAGCCTATTTATGGAATGCATGAATATCGTTCAGGGTTTTTACTCATTATTTCATGTCTTATTATCTCGCTTATCGTGGCAACATTAATTCCCTCTAGCCATCAGGCGCAAAAATTATCTGGAGAGTTTAAATGATTATTTCATATGAAGATTTTAGTCGTGTTGAGTTGCGTTCTGGAACTATCATTCGTGCTGAGGATTTTCCAAAAGCAAGAAATCCATCTTATAAAATATGGGTAGATTTTGGGTCAGAAATTGGTGAAAAACAAACATCTGCACAAGTGACGACACATTATTCCCCTGAGGATCTAATTGGTAAAATAATTATTGGGTGCGTTAATTTAGAACCCAAAAATATTGCTGGATTTATATCAGAATTTTTACTTGTTGGTTTTGCTGATCATAATGGTGATGTTTGCCTGGCAACTGCCCATCCGAAAGTACCTAATGGTCAGAAACTTTTTTAATTAGTAGATGATAAATTTCTTTTAAACAACAATTGATTTTAAAAATATGTTAATCAACACTTGTGTTTTTATTCAAATCAGGCTAATTAAAAACGAGAGAAAATTGATAATAAAACGTTAACTGAGGTTATTATGAGCAATATTAATGAACGCGTTAAACAAATCATTGTTGAACATCTTGGCGTAGAAGAAACAAAAGTAACAGATAGCGCAAGCTTTGTTGATGATCTAGGCGCAGATAGCCTTGATACAGTTGAATTGGTTATGAAATTTGAAGAAGAATTTGGTCTTGAAATTCCTGAAACTGCTGCTGAAAAACTTACATCCGTTAAAGATGCTATTGCTTATATTGAAGCAAACGCTCAATAATATAGCTATCAGTTGTTAGCCTTACCCCCAAATTTCCTGTATTTATCAGTGATGATTTTGTTGGGTATGGCTTTTTTAGTTTTACGAAATTAAAATTATTGAGAGATTAAAGTATGCGTCGAGTTGTTGTCACAGGACTTGGTATTGTATCACCGCTTGCAGATGGCGTTGATTTAACTTGGGAAAAGCTCATTGCCAGCAAGTCGGGCATTAAAGAAATCACACAGTTTGATGTGTCGGATTTACCTGCAAAAATTGCAGGTATGGTTCCCCGTGGTGATACAGATGTACGAGGCAAAGGTCTTTTCAATCCAGATCTTTATGTTTCACCAAAAGAACAGCGTAAAATGGATAATTTCATTTTATATGCTATTGCTGCGGCTGATCAGGCTATTGCTGATTCTGGTTGGGTTCCACAAACAGATCATGATCGTGAAGTCACCGGTGTTATGATTGGCGCAGGTATTGGTGGATTGCCAGAAATTGATCGTATTTCAACAATTTTGACTGAATCAGGCCCACGCCGTGTCACACCATTTTTTATTCCTGCTTCTTTAATTAACCTGGCTTCAGGGCATGTTTCCATTAAGCATCAATTTAAAGGGCCAAATCACGCTGTTGTCACGGCTTGTGCAACGGGGGCTCATGCTATTGGCGATGCAGCACGCTTGATTATGTTTGGCGATGCTGATGTTATGGTTGCAGGTGGTACAGAAGCAGCTGTTTGCCGTATTGGCTTAACAGGTTTTTGTGCAGCACGGGCAGTCTCAACAGGATATAATGACACACCTGAACAAGCATCTCGCCCTTGGGATGACGGACGCGATGGATTCGTGATGGGAGAAGGATCTGGAATCCTTGTACTTGAAGAATTTGAGCATGCAAAAAAACGCGGTGCAAAAATTTACGCTGAAGTTATTGGTTATGGGATGTCTGGAGATGCTTACCACATTACATCTCCGGCTGAAGATGGTGATGGTGCTTATCGTGCTATGCGGGCAGCGTTAAAAAATGCTAAAATCAACCCAGAAGAAATTGATTATATTAACGCACATGGTACCTCTACACCTATTGGCGATGCTATTGAAATAAAGGCTGTCAAACGTGCATTTGGTGATCATGCATATAAATTATCAATGTCTTCAACAAAATCATCTATTGGTCATTTACTTGGAGCGGCTGGTAGCATTGAGGCAATTTTCAGCATTTTAGCAATTCAAAATCAAGTTGTTCCACCGACACTAAATTTGAGCAATCCATCACCGGGATGTGATCTTGACCTTGTTCCTCTTTATGCAAAACAACGACCTGTGAAGACGATTTTATCCAATTCTTTTGGATTTGGTGGCACGAATGCCTCACTTATTTTAAGAGCAATTTAAATATTAAGGAACTTAATTATGGCTTTACAACAAACACTTTCTATTATAAAACCCGACGCAACGCGTCGTAATTTAATAGGAAAAATTAACGCAAAAATCGAAGGTGTCGGTCTTAAGATTATTGCACAAAAGCGACTACAGTTGACAAAACAACAAGCAGAAGCATTTTATGCAGTTCATAAAGAACGTGCTTTTTTTGATGAACTTGTTGAATTCATGATTTCTGGCCCAGTTGTTGTTCAAGCTTTAGAAGGTGAAAATGCTGTTGCTGCGTATCGTGATGTAATGGGCGCAACAAATCCAGCAAATGCTGACGCAGGTACCATTCGCCGTGAATTTGCTGAATCAATTGAAGCCAACTCTGTTCACGGTTCAGATTCTGCTGAAAATGCCGCTAATGAAATTGCATTTTTCTTTAGCAAAATCGAAATTGTTGCTTAAATTTCATGTGCATAAAGGGATGGAACTTAAAGCTCCATCCTATCTATTTACGCTGAAAAATCTTTTTTTAGATGAAAGTTCCTTTAGTTTTTTTGTAAGATTTATTGAGTTAATCTGATTCATATTGGTGGCCTTTCTAAAAATAACGGAAGAAAAACAGCAAATACATGTTCAACAGTCCAAGCAATTCTACTGTTCCAAAAAAATTTGGCTTTTATCGCCATTTACCCAATATATTTACTTTTTTGCGCCTTTTGCTAGCCCCTCTAACCTATTTTTTTATTATTAATAATCAGTTTAGCTATGCTTTTATATGTTTTTTGCTTGCTGGATTATCAGATGGCCTTGATGGCTATTTAGCTAGACGTTGGAATGTAGTCAGTAAAATGGGTCGTATTCTTGACCCGATTGCTGATAAAGCATTAATGTTTATTACATTTATTACACTTGGTTATTTGGGAAAAATTCATTTATGGCTGGTGATTTTGGTTATTAGTCGGGATGCTTTAATTATTTTATGTGGATTGATTACTTTTATCTGTAAACTGAAAATCCGCCTGATACCAATTCTAAGTAGTAAAATTAATACATTTTTTCAGATTATCTTTGTTGGCATTATCTTAATTGCCCAAACGCCCCTTTATCAACAAATAGTGCCTGAACTAGATCAATATTGGTTTATTGAATTATTAACTATTGTAATAGCTATAACCACTATTTGGTCTGGCATTGAATATGCCGTATACTTCATAAAGCAACTGTATTATTTGAAGAAACGAGGAACTAATGCCTCAAAATAAAACATTTTGGATAGGTATCCTTTTTGCGGGGACTGCACTATATATTTTGAATACGTTAGAAGCCATTTTATTTCCTTTTTTCATGGGGCTTATTGGTGCTTATGCTTTTAATCACTTGGTAAGCATCTTGGAAAGAAAACATATTTCGCGTGGCATTGGCAGCGCGATTATTATTTTGGGGTTTTTGATTGGTGTTTCTTTATTAATCACCGTCTTTTTACCCTTACTGCAACAGCAACTATATATTCTTGCTTCCAGCATGCCTGCCGTTGTTGAAAATTGGTTTTTGTTAATGAAACCTTTTTTAGAACAAAGTGCAGCAGAACTTGGAACTCCATCCGCGGCTGAAATTAAAGCGCAAGTGACAAGCCATATTGGAGATATCATTAATTGGTCAATCCGCTTGTTAACAAATGTTTTAACAAATGGTTTAGCCCTTGCGAACATTCTTTCATTGGTTGTCTTAACGCCGATCATTATGTTTTACTTACTTAAAGATTGGCCTAAAATTGTTAATCAATTGGATGAGTGCATTCCCTTACACCAACGCCCCACTGTGCGATTTTATGCAAATAGAATTGACAATACATTATCTGCATTTGCCAAGGGACAAGGGCTTGTTTGCCTAATTTTAATGTTGTTGTATTCGATTTCTTTGTGGGTGATTGGAGTGCCGCACGGGGTATTTTTAGGATTTATGACCGGATTTATGTCTTTTATCCCCTATGTTGGCATGATAACTGGATTAATTGCGACACTGGCGATTAGCTTGGCAAATTTTGAAAGTTGGGGCCAAATTTTACTAGTTATCAGTACGTTTGTTGTTATTGGTGCGATTGAAGGAAATTTTATCTCTCCCCGCTTGATTGGCGATAAAGTTGGGTTACATCCAGTATGGATTATGTTTGCTTTACTTGCTTTTGCTACTTGGTTTGGTTTTTTGGGCGTCGTTCTTGCTTTGCCTATTGCTGCAATTATTGGTGTTATTGTTCGCATCATTTTTCAATGGTATAAAACATCTTCTTTTTACACAGGAAAAGTTCATTCGTGACATTTCACCAACTTCTTCTACCACTGTCCTTTGAAAATGATCGATATCTTGATCACTTTATTGTAGGTGATAGCAATTGGGAAGCATCTACCTGGATCAGACGTTGGCCAGAATGGTCATTTAAGCATCTTGTGATTTATGGGGAACCTAAAAGTGGAAAAACCCACTTAGCCCATGCTTTTCAAGAAATAAGTAATGCGCATTGGATTTCAAGCGATGATTTAAATCAAACACCTGATACTTGTATTCAAAAAGGATCGGCCTTCATTATCGATAATTATGATATTGTTCGTGATGAAAATTGGCTATTTCATTTTTATAATTTAACAAAAGAACAGCAAGCAGATGTTCTTTATTGTGGGCAGCATTCTCCTGCTCAATTATTATTTAAATTACCTGATTTAGCATCACGTATGCGATCAGTTTTATCAATTCCCATTCATCAGCCAGATGAACTGTTGCTGAAGAAACTTTTTAAACAACGACTAGATAATTTCGGGATTTCTCTTCCAGCTGATTTTGATGATATTTGTCATTATGTGTTGAATCGAATTGAGCGTTCTTATTTAATGCTTGATACGCTTATCATAAAAATGAATGAATTTTTATTACGCGAACAAAGAGTGTTTTCTCTTCTCCTTGTTCGCGAAATTCTAAATCAAAATTTATTATAGCTTTTATGCTTTTTCTTCATTTGATTCGCCTTCGTCCTGTATTAAAGATTTAATTTCAGGCGATAGTTCAGTAACGCGCGCACCAACATGGGTAATAATATGCCCAGCCATCTCGCTGCCAAGTTCTCCGCATTTTTCTAACTCATACCCACGTGTGATTCCATATAAGAATCCTGCAGCAAACATGTCCCCTGCCCCTGTTGTATCAACTATTTGATTTACAGATTTAGCTGGTGTGTGAAGTACGACCTCAGGTGTAATAATCAATGCACCATGTTCTGCATTAGTATCGATTGCTGTTTTCGCTGTTCTCTGCAGATTTTGAATAATAGTTTCAATACTTTCTGCGTCAAACAAAGCCTGATATTCGCTTAGATTCCCAAAAATAATATCGACAGACGGCATAAAATCGATAAGCTGTTCCCGGTGCATTCTGACAACACTGGCATTTCCAAGGCCAAAAGAAGTCACAATACCGTTTTTGCGCGCATCTGCATATGTATCATGAAGCATTTGCGAGGTGATATTTCTATCCCAAACGTAAGCATCACTAAATAAAATTTGATGATTTTTAATGCTTTGAGGATTAACAATACTTTGTTCTACAGGAATTGAAACACCTAAATAGGAAATAATTGTGCGTTCCCCATCAGGTGTAATAAGTAAAATCACCAAGGCAGTTCCTTTTCCTTCTGGTGATTTTCGAATCACGTATTCCATTTTAACATTAGCTTCTTGCATATCATTTAAGAATGATTGACCGAAATCATCATTACCAACTATTCCAATGAATGTTGTTTTTCCACCAAGGCTTGAGATGCCAGCAAGCGTATTAGCTGCAGCGCCCCCCGCATGACGTTTGGAAATTGTTGGCATGTTTTGCAAAAGTACTTTTAATTCATCCGTGTCAACTCGCTTATATCCACCTTTTGAAATACCTAATGGGACAATAATATCACGTAGCTTTTGATCATCTAATTGAACATAAACATCATAAACGCATTGGCTAACAGATATCACGTCCCCAGTGGATTCAGCACTCACCGGATTTAATAATGAAATAAAAATACCCCCTAAAAAACCAAGAAAATTTCCTTTTCTCATAACTTTCCTTTTCCTTACATTAAAATGTGTACCATTTTTTTAACGCTTTATTCTAACAATAGAAAGAATTATTTAATTTTTATGACAAATTAATGTCAATTAAGCTGTTTATTTAACTAGGAATTTAATTTCTGGAATTTCTGAAACCACGTTTTTGCCATTATATATAAGAGCCTTCACGTACTTCTTTCCTTTACTAAGTGGCCAAGCGTAAACCGGACGCGTAGTACTGGCCATTAAAGTATCATTGACAAACCATTCAACACGATCGCCTGCACCTAACCCTGATAGTTTAAATTCAAATTTTTGATTAGCAAGAGGGATGCGGGGGTCAATGGCCATTTGCAATCCTTGTGTAGGTTTTAAAAGTTTAACTTGCTGAGAATGACGTATAATCTCAATAGATTCTATTTCATTAGTTGGCAACACTAATTCGGTATGCCAGATACATAGCGTAGAAAAATCTCGTTTAACACAAATATCGCGCTGAACAAGCTCGGGGCTTTTATATAAATCGCTTAATTCTTCATGCTGATTTAAAAATGAAAAGATACTACGTATACTTAATGCAGGTCCAATAGCTCCTGTTACACCATCCATCGGGGCGTTATCAAGGTTTCCCATCCAAATACCAACCACGTATTTGTGATTATATCCAACAATCGATGCATCACGATAGTCAGATGATGTACCCGTTTTAATAGCTGTTTGAACGGGTAAATTCATGACACTTGCGGTTCCAAATTCCAATCGCCTTGCCCAGGGATCAGATAATATATCACTAATAATAGACGTGATTGTCGATGGGAATACACGCATCGATGGAGATTTCTTACCATATTGCATAAAGAATTTTGGCTCTTGAATATTCCCTTTATTAGCCAGCGTTCCGTATGCTTGTACCAATTCCAACAGGGTCACCTCACCATTTCCCAAGGCTAGCCCTTCTTCATAAATATCAGCACCATCATGTTGCAGCTTTTGAAATCCCAATTGTTTTAAAGTTCCAAGAAAGGCAGCTGTTCCCACGTATTGAATTGTCTTGACTGCGGGCACGTTTAGTGAATTTGCCAACGCTTCTCTTAAAGTAACGGAGCCATAATGAATATTGCTGTAATTTTTAAATTTATGCATGCCAGTGCCGACAGGCCCTGTCAACGGTGCATCATCAATAATCGTAGTGGATGTCCATTCTTTTGCCAGTGCCATTGCATAAACAAATGGTTTTAAAAGTGAACCTGGTTGCCTTAATGCCATTACGGCATCAATCATCGAAGATGGTGTCTCACCCTTTTTTAGAGTTGCACCACCAACAACCCAAGCCAGGATTTCACCTGTCGTATGATCCATCACCACGACGGCACCATTATGAACTTGTCGGTTTTTTAAAAAGCGTAATCGTTGATCAAGAACATGTTGTACATAATTTTGCAATGTTACATCAAGTGTCGTACGAATAAGGCGTGTGCGTTGTAAATGTAAATCGGATTGATGATATTTTTGTAAAAAATGAACAAAATGATGTGCATTCACCAATGGTTTAGAGGGAGATAAGACAAGCGTTTGTTTTGCCAATTCTGATACTTGTGCTGACGTTAATACACCTGCCGTATGTAATCTTTTAATAAGAGGTTCTATCTTTTGAGTTACTCGCAGTATTGATTTTTTTAAATCATAATTTGAGGGCGCTTTAATCAAGATAACCAGTGCCAAAATTTCTTTGGATGTAAGTGTTGACAGATCGCGATCAAAATAATATCTTGCCGCCTGCGCCATCCCATGACGGTTAGAAGCAAAAGGAACCTGATTGATATAGAACTCTAAAATATGATTTTTAGAGATTTTTCGTTCTAAAAGTTGTGCTTCAATCAACTCAAGCCACTTTGCCCATAAAGTGCGTGGTCGATTTGTTAAAAGATGAACAACTTGCTCTGTTACAGTACTTGCCCCCCGAACAACCTGTCTTGCTTTAATATTTTGCCAAGCAGCTGATATTTTTGCATGCCAATCAATACCATGATGTTGAAAAAAATGTCGATCTTCTGACAGAATTAGCATATCAACCAAAAAAACCGGAAAATGATGATTCCAACGATGATGATAGTCAATCAGCAGCGGCTGACCATGACGATCTGTGATTCTTAGATTTTGCGCATCGTGCATCACCGACCAATATAATTGGTCAACAGGTTGAATATCCCAATACGTTTTCACCCCGATCATAAGCAAAATGAGGCCAGTTAAGGACATCATTCGCTTTTTTATATTCCACTTCACAAAACTTATGCCTTTTTAATTTTTATTCGTATTTTCTTTTGTTAAAATACTCATTTTTGTTGCCTCAAAACGTCCATATGTTTCAGGATTATACATTTCTTGAGCTACCGTAGGCGCCGCGCCAAATTCGCCATCAGCAATAACTTGTGCAATATAAGTCAGGTAATAGTTTCCTTTTGGTAAATAATCAGCATAAAAACGCACTGAATCATGGCGCATTTCCTTGAAAGAAAAGGCCCAACGTGTGGCATTAAAATCAATTATGTCTTTCAATTCATGCCACCAGGTTCCTATAGCTGGTGTATCATCCAATTGACGTTGATCCATGAGCGAAGCTGTTGCTAAATCTTTATTTACTGGTTCTAAACATCCAGGGACAGGGTCGTTAACAACCACAAAAGTACGATCTGCAGGCGCAATAACATATAAATCAACGCGTACTAAATCTCCACGTTTTAATTGGTCATTTTTGGAAAGCTTTATCCATTTTCCATCTTGCAATCGGCTATACTCACGACGGACTTCCATCCCAGCATTTACAGGTTTTAAAAAGTCTGTTTTTGGAGCGTACATTAAGCGTGTAGTATAATATAAACGCCCACTTCCGTTGCGTGAAATCGATAAATCCACATCTTTTGATTCTGTTACCGGTAGAGATATTCCCATGACAACTTCAGGATTAGCAAGATCGTTAAAATGAGTTTTCCCTATTTCTTTGTCTTGTTCATTGACAACGATAGTCATATTTGGCTGTTCTTTTTCATACACTTTGCTATATAAAGCAAGTGCCCGTGCACAATAAAGATTCTCTTGCGTATTTTCAAAATGAGTTTTTCCTTTACGCGCGCTGGTAATTGTTTTGACAAGCTTGGTTGCTTTATCACCCACCAACTGTTGACCATTTGGTGTTTGCTCATAACGAACCAGCGTTTCTAACACACTACATGTTTCACGAAGAGGTGTGTCCAGAATACGAAGCATTGAGGATGTTGAATCCTCGGCTCTAGTCATTTGAGTGCTTGTTTCATTAAAATGTGATAAAAGCTCGCGAATAACCTTATCAGCAATAGTATTCGCCCCTTTTACATTAAGAGCAGCACGCACAAAACTTGCTTTTCCAAACGCATTCATTTTCGTCACGTGGGGCAAAAATCGCTCTAGATCATCCACTGTAATTTTATCGCGGTACGAAAGGGCTTCTAAAATAACCGCACGTGTTGTAGCCACCATGGCTGGCATGTAATAATCTTCAATAAAGTCATTTTTTAATAACCCTTGAATGTACTGCACTAAATGGTCTTCAACTAACGTTGGCGCATCGTAGCCCGCCTGCTTTAACCAACTAAAACTTAAAGCACTAAACGCACTGAGAAATGGATCAACATAATCATCTTTCGCCTGAAAATAAGCCATTCCACCGTTAGGTGCCTGAAAGGCGGATGATTCCTCTAATGTGGTTTTGATGAGCGCTTTTGTATCTGGCCAATCTACATCCTTACCCACATATTGTTTTAGATCAGAATAATAAGCAGCAACGCTGGCTTTTGAGATTTTTTGTTCCCAGCAATTATATGGATATGCTTTCATATAAGTAAAGATACCTGAAATATTGCTGATCATGCTTGGCGATAGTCCTACTTCTAGTTTACCAACATCTGTATAAATATCCTTTGGCACAACAATTGGAATGGTCACAGCTTCAGATGTTAGGCTTCCAAATACTGCCTTTGTTTCTAAAATTCTGACACGATTAACAGGTACGGTATGAGACATTTTATCTTCATCAATCGCATCACCAGCCTTGATAATAAAATCAATTTTCCCTTGATCAGTATTACTCACATTACCTGCATGAATGGGAATATATAGAGTTGTACGTTTTAAAGGCTCAAGCGTCACTGTTTTATCAAACTGCTTGCTGTCACCTTTTTTCAATTCTTTTAATGCCCCACTTGCCGTAATTTCCACTTTTAACGTTCGCGTCTTATCCGTGCGATTCATAATGCTAAAGCCCGCATCAAAGGAATCACCTTCAGCAATTTGGTTTGGCATTACTGGACGAATTTCAGTGTCACGATTCACCTTGAATGTACCCTCACCTATTCCCATGCGATCGGTTGGTGTCATTGCAATTACAAAAACCCGCCACCCAGTTAAATTGTCGGGAGCATCGAATTCAACCGTTGCATTTCCTTGCGTATCCACAAGCAGCGACGGATTCCAATAACTGACAAACTTGAAGATGTTGCGCATACTTAGGTCAACGCCCCCATCTCCCCCCGGTGTTGCTCCTTTTTTAGCAAATTTCATACGCCCGACAAGCCCATTTAACAAGCTATAATTGCGCATATCTAATGATTCTTCACGATAAAAACCGTTATAGGGATTATAGTAGTTTTTCCCCAAAGAAATGAGATCAAAAACTGAATCATCAAGAACAACAACAGCAAGCTCAATAGGTTCACCTTTATCACGTGGATGTTTGACTTCAGCATGAACAGAAAGTGTCACTTTTTCGCGTGGTTTATAAACGTCTTTGTCTGTTTTTGTTGTCACATCGATTTTTTTATAATCGTTCTTCACCGATACTTTTGCATACCCAGTACGAAATGCAGGTTTTGCTAAATCAATCTGCCCTAATTCAAGAGGCGGATTGCCGGCTCTAGGAGATAAAATACTTACATTGACAAAGAAATTAGGAAGGTAATCTGCCTTCACTGGAATTTCAATAATGGGTGAGCTTGTATCCAGTGTTTGAACAAAATGATCGATCACCCCAAATCGTTCAACAGTGATTAAAGCTTGTGCTTTAGGAAATGGATTTTTCACCAAAAACTTTGCCGTGTCACCAACTTGATAGTCATTTTTTTCAGGAATAACTGGTAGATAGGTGTCATTTTCATCACCCCAGACAATAAAGTCTGTCCCCGTCACATAAGATTCTAGGACACAAACATGCGTTTTTTCTTTGCTGTCTGTTGTTTTAGCTGTAATACGATAGTTTCCGGCTTGAGTAGGGGTAAAACGATAGGTTGTTGGTGTTGTTGAAACTTTTAGATCTGCCGTGGTGACTTCTATCCATTCATGTGTTGCATGTGTTTTATACGCATTTCCTGCACTTTTGACTTTTGCAACAGAAGTTTCTTTTTGCTCCACGGCAATTTTGACGTTTCCTGCCATTGGATTACCATCTTTGCCGACAACCACAACCTCAATTTCAGCCGGTTTATTAGCCGTCAGCAACCATTCTTTTTGCTTTAATCCGACAAGGCGATCACCACCAATATATGTAACAGTCTTATTGGCAGCGACAGATTTACCACGATCATCATTTACTTTTCCTTCAATCAACAACTTGCCATAAAATATAGGTTGATCTGTTAGTTTTTGAGAAATTTCAAACTCACCTTTTCCATTCAAACGGCCTGTCTTACGCAAAATTGTTTGATCGTTATATTGGGGTTCCACGTTTCCAAAAAAGAAATCTTCCGCCACAGGATTTTTAGATATAAATGATGTGGCTTGCAGCAATACGGCAACTTCTGTATTGGCATCAGTAAAAGCACCTCCCGCATGGAATTTTGCCGATGTGGTTACTTTTAATTCTTGATCTGGTTGAAATTCTTCCTGATTTGCATCAACACTAACCTTAAATGGGGACGGCGTAAATTCACTTACCAAAACTGACATAGGGGTAAGCCTAAAAGTAGGCTGTAACTTTTGGTCAGCATTTTCTTGCTTATTAGCCATATCATTCATAAACGCACTAACTTCAAACTGGTACCATCCTATTGGGGTATTTTTTGCGAGGTGAAATTCTCCATCCATCGCACCAAATTCGTTAAATTTAATATTTTGAACGTCATGAACTGTTTTACCGGTTGGATCTTTAACTTCTAAAACATACTTCCCCGTAGGTGGCAGCACATAATGTTCATTACTTTGATCACGCATATAAATTTTATATTGCACCGTATCGCCCGCACGATAAATACCTTGAGCAGTTGTTCCCCATCCTTGAATGTGTCCATATTTCCGATCCGCAAAAGCCCAAAACTTTTCACCAGAAGAACGATACATATTTATTTCAAAGTCATTGGTCAGTGGCATCATTGCTATACTGTCTTCTTTTTCAACGCGTGCAAATAGTTTTGGATCTTTCCAATTCCAAAAATTAGTGTGTTTAAGCATAGGATCAATTTTCTCAATCCCATCCAAAACCGCAATTCCTTGTTCATTGGTTGTACCGGTTGTCAGAACATTTTGGGGATGCCCCATTTTTTCATATGTGCTTAAGAAAAAGCTTACTTTTGCATCACGCACTACTTTACTTGTTGCCAAGTCAGTAACCCAAACAATCGTATTGTGATAGCCAACTTTAATTTGCAACTGATACGGTGTCACTTGGGCAAATAATGTTATATTTTCTTCATCTCTGCTTTTTTCAATTGTTGGATTAGTTTGCAGTGTCCCTAAAATGACGCCTGATCTTCCTTTTAACAAATCACGGATTTTAAGCGGAATGGCATATTGAATATTTTTTACTTCAGTCAATGGGTAAACCATTGTTTGATTATCAACAACATTGCTTACAGTGACGGATTGATAATTAAGAGTCGCTGACTTTAAATTATTAACATACAAAGGCACATCGCTGTCAGCCTGTTGTTCTAAAATAGCTGTGCGGTTTGCTAAAACATAGTTGGGTTTTCGATCATCTAATTTGATGACAAATGAGGTTGGATTTTCTAGAGTGCGTCCAAATTCATCTACCACATCCATATTATTTGACTGGCTAAACCAAGTGAGGATTTTTTGATAAAAACGTGTCCATGCTGATTTTTCTGGCTGACCAACTGTTACTGTATAATCAGATGCTGCTTTTAATCCACGTGGTAAAGCAACTCTGTAAGAAGCATCGGGACCATCTTGATCATCTAACCTTACGTAATCACCCCAGTCTCCCCAAATGTCAACATCTGTTTTTCCAGCGGTAGGATCTGGGCTAAGCGTTGTTTTTTTCTTTATCGTTGATCGTTTAACAGGAGATGTAAAAACAAGTTCAATTTGCTGCATAGGATCGCAGCGAGCTGTATCTTTTTGCGGGTTATCTGGTGTGAAAATGGGCTGTTTATCGTCATTTAATTGAGCCGTGGTGCGGCAAGAAAAACCAACAAGCTTAAATGAACCAAAAGTTTTAAATTTAATAGGTGTTTCTTTTTCTATCCCACCTGTACTGCCTTCTTTTGACAGGATCCCTGGCTCTACCCGCATTTCATACGGTTGTTCTGTTGTTAGTTCCTGAACAGGTTCTATCAACCAACGTGAAGCGAAAGTAAGGTTTGATTTTAGGTCGCCTTTATCATCATATTCATCTGATATGGCTTGTGCTTTAATATGTGTTTTATCATCACCTTTGGGCGCAAAAAAGACATGTGCTTCCACCGATTCTTTAGTAACCGGCATATTAAATGAAGCTGCAATAACTGGGCGCGTTGGCGATTTCCATAATCTAAAATTGCTCCACGTCATGGTGGGAAGCGTTGTTGTAAACGTGTGGGTAATTTCTTTAGACAAGACTGAACCATCAAGTGAGGGCAGTGAGGGCTTAATTGTAAGTGTATATTTTTCAGCTTTTTTTAGTGGTTTTTCATTATTGACATTTAAAACTAAGGTTTTGTCATTAATCCATTGCCATTGGCCAGCTATTTCTGGAGTTATTGTAACCGGAATTGTTTTTTCATTGAGATTTGCCCCCAATTTTGCCATAGGCTTACTAAATTCAATAACAATTTGTCCTGCTTCGGGAATGTTAGACCCTTCAGGTGTAATGCGTACAACTTGTAATGATTCCCCTGAACTTAAAGATGGCTCTGCATTGACTTGAAAAATAATAGAGGAAAAAATAAAGAAAATTTTAAAAAATTTCATGCGACACATCCAACAATAAAGGTCTTTCGAAAAGCTTATAATATAATACTTAAAATTTCTAGCAGGAAACATATCACATAAAAAAAGGGCTCCCGTTAACTGAGAGCCCTTTTTAGATTATAAACTTAAACTGTATTTAAGCTTGATTGAATGTTCTTGTGCGATTTTCATTACGTGGAGAGAAAGACTTTCCCGTTGGTTTATTTGGGCCTTTTGGTTTAGAACCTTTTGATGCAAAAGATTTGTTTTCTTTACCAAAACCGCCAGAGCGATCTTTGTCACTAAAGCTGCTTGAGCGTTCCTTACCGCCGAAACCACCGGAGCGTTCTTTGTTAAACCCACCAGTTGAGCGATCTTTATCACCAAAGCTGCTTGAGCGTTCCTTACCGCCGAAACTACCGGAGCGTTCTTTATTAAATCCACCAGTTGAGCGATCTTTATCACCAAAGCTGCTTGAGCGTTCCTTACCGCCAAAACCACCGGAGCGTTCTTTGTTAAACCCACCAGTTGAGCGATCTTTATCACCGAAACTACTTGTGCATTCTTTACCGCCGAAACCGCTAGAACGATCTTTATCACCAAAGCTGCTTGTACGTTCTCTATTACCAAATCCACTGCGTTCAGAGCGTTCTTTATTGAAACGACCACCGCCACCGGAGCGCTCTCTGTTAAAGCCACCGGAACGTTCTTTACCAAAGCCACCTGATCTTTGTGGTCTGTTTGCTGCTTCCAATTTAGCTTTTTCAGGATCCATCATCATCTCAATAGCACGCCATAGACGGTTATCATCCGGGCCAATCAAGCATAAAGAATGGCCTTCTGCGCCGGCACGGCCAGTACGACCGATACGGTGAATATAGTCTTCAGGACACTGTGGTAAATCATAGTTGATAACATGCTTAACGTGAGGAATATCTAATCCACGAGCAGCAATATCAGTGCAAACTAAAACACGATTACGGCCATTACGGAAATTTCTTACCACAAGTTCCCGCTTGCGTTGGCGCAAGTCACCGTGGAATGCATCAACTGTGTGACCTTCGTCATACAATTTTTCAGCCAATTGGTCTGCAGAACGTTTTGTTTTGACAAAAATAATCACTGAGCCTTCACGAGTATTTAATTGCGTCAAAAGTTCTGGGTATTTTTGCCCCTGAGAAATACGAATAACTTCTTGGGTAATGTTTTTAGATGCTTTTGTGTCAATGTCAACTGATATTCTTTCGTGATCAGCTGTCAAATACATATGAGCCAATCGCATAATTGACTTTGGCAACGTTGCTGAAAACATCATTGTTTGACGTTCTTCAGGTAAGTACTGTGCGATTTCTTCAAGTTGAATGCTAAAGCCCATATCAAGCATCCGGTCTGTTTCATCCAATACCCAAAATTTTGTGCTTTGTAAGTTAAGACTGCGACGCTTTAAATGGTCAATGGTTCGTCCAGGTGTGCCAATAATAATCCGTGGATTTGCTTTTAACTGGCTAAATTGTTTCATCATTGGTTCACCACCGATAATCAAAGCCAATCTTAGACCTTCTTTTTTGCCAATCATTTGGCGAATTGCGTCACGCACCTGAATAGCAAGTTCACGTGTTGGCACTAATACAAGAGCTGTATCAGTTGGGTTGTTAATAAGTTGTTGCAGCATTGGAATGGCATAAGCAATTGTTTTGCCTGTTCCAGTTTGTGCAGAAGCCAAAACATTGCGACCGGATAAAACAAAAGGAATTGCTTGTTCTTGAATCGGAGTCGGTACAGTAACGCCCATAGACGTTAGTGTGTCGACAAGAATATCAGAAAGACCAAAAGAACTAAATTTTGTCATAAATAAACCTCGAAAAGCAATAAAGCTTCCCGAGTATGAACTCATCAGCTTTTGTTGCTAATTGTTAATATAATTAAATGCCAAACAACGCAAAACCCAAATTATATTGTTGTTTATCTCATGTTGCTTGGCTATAACGTTTAAGCCTTAATAAAAATTTTTGATGCCAATAGCGATAGAATAAAAAGGTGAGATGCCATGAGAAACATGGAACGCCGCACTACTACTTAAAAGTTCGCGATGACGTACCAAAAAAAGCTTTTATTTCAAACTAGGCGATACGTGTTATTTCAAAAGTTAATATGGGGATATATAGATAATAAGTCAACCACAAAATATTATTTGACAATTTTATTAAAGCAACATAGGCTAATATTTGATGGCAAATTTATAATTTAAAGGTTAATTTTGATGTCGTACGTTGGCACAATTATTTTATCCAATCTCATTTCACCTAACATTTCCCTACTCCTCCGCTAGGCGGAGCAATATATTTTATATCTAATCTTACATCTAAAAAATAAAATTAAATTTTTCTGTTTCCACAAAGTGAGAGAGTTGAATTATGCCTAAATCACGTTCTGTTGCTTGGACCATGTGGTCTATTGTTTCTATTTTCTATGCCTATCAGTATATATTACGCGTTATGCCTAATATTATGATGGATGATATTTTACAACAGTTTCATATTGATACCGCCACTTTTGGCCAATTTTCTGGCATTTACTATATTGGTTATTCCTTAATGCACCTACCAATTGGAATTATGCTTGATCGATTTGGCCCAAAAAAAATCCTACCTATTTGTATGATTATGACTGTTATTGGACTACTTCCTATTATCTTTGCTGAATATTGGGTTTATCCTATTATTGGTCGCGCGTTGATCGGGATGGGGTCTTCTGCCGCTATTTTAGGAAGCTTTAAAGTTATTCGTCTTGGTTTTAGCGAAGATCGCTTTACACGTATGTTAAGTTTAACCGTCACCATCGGTCTTATTGGGGCAATTTATGGTGGTGGCCCTGTTAATTATATGTGTATGACTCTGGGCTATAAAACAGTTGTGGCCTTATTTGCTACTATAGGATTTGCCCTTGCTATTATTACATATTTAACGATTCCTGCAATTGAATCCACACACAAAACAACTATTATTGCTGATATTAAAGATGTTTTTAGCAATCCAAAAGTTATTATAGTTTGTTTGCTAGCAGGATTAATGGTGGGGCCATTAGAAGGATTTGCTGATGTTTGGGGAACAGCTTTTTTAAAGCAAAATTATGGTTTTGACAGTGCGATAGCGTCAAGTTTACCGTCTTTAATTTATATTGGCATGTGTTTTGGTTCACCTTTATTAAGTCTTATTGCAGAAAAATCGACATATTATTTTGGAACAATTATTGTTGCAGCTCTTATTATGGCGACAAGCTTTTTTGCCCTAACCTTTGGGTATGCAACGCTTAATAGCATGAGTGTAATGTTTATTGCTGTTGGTGTTTGTAGTGCTTATCAAATTATCGCCATCTACAAAGCTTCGACATATGTGCAAGAACACGTTGTGGGCCTTACAACAGCGATTGCTAATATGATTATTATGACGTTTGGCTATGCATTTCATAGCATCATTGGTGTTATTATTGAGTCAATGGGCGGCCCTCAATCCACCGAAGCATTTCAATTAGGTATTGTTGTTATTCCCGTTGCTTTAGTCATTGGTATAGTAGGTTATATTGCTTTGATCATTTTTGAACGTATAAAAAATCAATCATCAACAACTTTGGCGGGTGCATAAAATGTGTAATGCCCCCAGTTTAGCAAGCATAATTTAAAGGAGTCTCTTGTTGTTTATTATGAGTTAAAACTTGCTGTTCAAAGATGC
>DYSP01000027.1:0-14434 GCA_020718185.1 Candidatus Odyssella sp.
TAAACAACAACAGACTCCTTTAAAATATGCTTGCTAAACTGGGGGCATTACAAAGAAGCTTGCCTTTCTACCTCGTCAACCCAACGCGTAGATCGTTTTTCTACAGGAATGAGAGATGCTAAGATTAATTCTTCTGCTATCATCAAATATAAAATACGATCTTTACTATTTTCATTTGTTACATGACGTAATCCCCTATTTATCCATCCTAAACATTCAAATTTACCTTGTGCTCCCTCATAAACTATCCCCTTCAAAAGATCTTTATAAGAATAAAAAAAATCGTTAACAACAGAGAATGGTATTTTATCAACTGGGCGATGGCCTTTTTCCATACAATAATAAAGTAAATTAGCTATTACTTTGCTACAAACATCACTACTTTCCGTACCAACTGCAAATTTGGGTAACTCAATAGTTAACTCTGGGTAAAAATCTACGCTTTGGAATTTATACAGCAAACTGTGAAAAACTTGAGTAACTCGCGAAGGTTGTAAATCTTGATCAAAGACAATTGGTAAGATTTCGTCAGGAGATACTATTGAACCCCATTCACGAGATTGCTGATACTGAGCAGGCAAATCGACACATTTATTTGTTTTTGTTGAGCTTTGAAGAGGATGATACTGTTTGCCTTCAGGATGATGATCTGCACCTAATACCGATGTGACACTAAGAAAGGAAAACAAACAAAGTTTTCTAATATTCATTTTCATGATGCACTTTAATTAAAAGATAATTTTAATACTCAAAATAGACATTACCTTGAAGAGTTTCAAGCAGTACTATCAGAATCAATTTTTCCTCTTCTGTAATTTATAAAAAATTAACCATTGATAAAAGATACTTTATTTTGTTTAACGGCATACAAAGATATTTTTCAAAAAGGAGCAGAGTATGAAGCTGAAAAAAATAGCTATCTTGTACCTTTCATTAATTTCTACTTTTTCTTGGGCACGCGAGGATGATAACCCATTGATCACTTCCTCTTCCGCTCAACACAGTCAAGAGATTTTGCCAATAGAAAAAACAGGCACTCTATTAGATACGTCTATTACCATTAACATCAAAGATTTAGATGAAGAAACACGCACGCGCGTAATGCTAACTTTAATGTCTTTAAAAATTCCGTATGAAATACCCATGTCTTTGACCCCCCTTCATAGTGAGATCGAATATACTCACAAGCAATCCATGCGTAAAAATCGCGTTCTTTGCCTAGATGGCGGAGGCACTCGTGGTATTATTGAAGCTGCTATTTTAACCTACATTGAAGAAACTACAGGAAAACAAATTTACGAATTATTTGATATTGTTATTTGCTCATCTACCGGTACAATTATTGGAGCTGGTATTTGCTATGATCGCCCCCTTACAGAAAGCACAAGCCAAGCATCTTCAAGACCATATACCGCCAAAGAAATGGTTCAGTTTTACAGAGATGAAGCACCCAATATTTTTAGTGGGTATATTTATTCTTCTATTTATGGGCTTAGAGGTACGCAATATAGCGATGGTCCAGCACGAAAAATCTATACAGAGTATACAGGAAAAGCCCTTCTCAGTGAGGCAAGAACAAGATTTATTGCAACGACTCAAGATTTATCATCCTATAGTCCCCACGTTTTTTCCAGTGAGACGGCTAAACAAGGAATAAAGTATACAAACCTAGATTTGGGAACAGTGATAAGATCGGCGACCGCTGCTCCTACTTTCTTTGACCCTATCGTTATAGAACAAACAAGTCATTGTGATGGAGGAATAACCAATAATAATCCAGCAGAAATTGGCATTCTCGAAGCATGCGAGCAGTTAGGTCTTAGTCCTCATGAATTACTAGTTTTATCTCTTGGGGCAGGATTTACAGACCCCAACCCCAGCAAATCCTATACAAACTTAAGTGGAGTAGAGTGGCTTGGCGTAATTTCTGGCAATATTTTTAATGGAAAAAATCAAGACTTTACTGTTTCGCAATGGTTGAAACTGTGTAGAAAACATGATGTTTTAGGCCGAGGCAGTGAGAAAAATTATTTGCGCATTCAACCAAATTTACCATCAAATCTTTATAAATTAGATGCTCATAGCTCAAACTTTTTTGATGGTCTTATTAAAATTGCTGAAGAAGAAATAGAAAAACATAAAGAAGCGCTAGATGAATTTATCGACAGATTAACTCAAGATTCATAATCTATTTTAAAGTGAACTCGACGTAAGAAGTCATGAAAGATCAAAAAATCCGCGTCATCGCGAACAAAACAAAGTGCAGTACAGCGATCCAGACTGTTAATACATGGATCACCACGTCTCCTTCGCTAAAGCTTCGGAGCCTCGTGATGACGGATTTCTTCGTTTTTATACACCTTCTGCAATTCTTATATCGAACTCAGGTTATTTTAGTGAAAAACTAATGTTTATGTAATTTTACAATTTAAAATCATTAATTTTTATATTAATATTATATTTTAAAGGAATTTTTCGATGAATAGAAAATATATCTTTCTTATTGCTTATCTATTTTCAAACACCATCCATGCAGGGGATGACCCAAAAGATAGAGATGATATGAAAAAAATGAGCTCTCCTTGTCAAACATTACTTCCACAAACACCCTTCAATCCCTCTCATGATGTGTGGGAAGATTGGAGTTACGAGGCTTCAATAATATCATCTGAAGATTCAAATGATTCAGAAAAGGAAGATCGGCATTCCCATGCCGAATACCAAGATGAACACAAAGGTGACAACTAATTTAGATTTTAGATGAAACCATCTTGCCCTTTTAAAAGGAAAGAGTTAGGCTCTGAAATGATTAAACATTAGATGAAAGAATGATAAATGACAGAGCAAGTTATTCGCGAAAAGGCAGATCAAGATTCACTTAAATTCATTGATGAAGCCGTTGAATTAGAATTATTATATGTGTTTGTCACAGATAATAATTGTCTTCAAACTGACTCGACAGAATTCGTAGATGAAAATGAAGAACCTCTTGTCGCTGTACCTGTGTGGTCTAAGTCATTCTTGGCTGAAGCACAAAAATGGGCTGGCGAAGAAGCCGTTCCTGAAGAAATGACATTAGATTATTTTATCAATGAGTTCATCCCTCAACTTGAAGAATCTCATTGCACTATCGGATTAAACTGGGATAGTGAAGGTGTGGGGCGTGAATTTGCTCCATTTGATTTAACAGATATGCTTGTTAGAAAAATTAATGGTGAAGAAATCGAATTACCAGAACATTTAGTTGATGATGAGCAAGAAGCCCAAGGCTAAAAACAAAGAGAGGGGCAGAAAAGCCCCTTTTTTATACTTATAATAAAGATTAGAATCTTAATCCTTATCTAAAAATTCAGCGCTGTTGAACTTCTGTTAACAATTTCTGCCATAATTCTTCAGGCATGCCTTCTGGTCTTGTAGATAAATAACGATTTATGTGTATAGAATTAGCTAAAAAAATATACTTTTTAAAAGCACTTGTTAATCCAAATGTCCACAACCCCTGTCCCGCATAAATAGAAAGATTGTAATTTGGAATATTTATTTTGCCAGCCATTACAAGGTGCGTATCTGTATGAATTTCAAATCCATTTACTAAAGATAACAATGGATCTAGACAATAAACGCCTGCGGGACGCTTATATCGAGGATCTACATAGCCGATTGATTGTGAAAATTCTGGTAAATCTTCCCTTATTTTTTCAAGTGCAGCAATAGATTTTGCTTTATATATTAATGGTTTATTTGCATGAATGTATTTTCTTTCTAAAATCTTTAAGGCTGAATCACTCATTATTAGGATGTCATCGCAAAGTTTTAATAATGGTGAGAATTGAAGAGGAACCGGCACAGGATCATTTATACGATGTTTAAAAAGATTATAAGCATTCAACGTACATATCTTAACACATCTTTATCAAATGTGTCAAGCATAGTTGCTAAACCATGTGCACTACGATAAGCCTCTATTGCGCCTATACTTATGTCCCTTCCTTTCAAATTTAGCTCGGAAGAATTAGATTGAGAAGGAATCAATAAATCACAAGGAAGGTTCAGTGTTCCTGTTAATTTGATCGGTTTATCTGCAACAATATGCACAAAAAGGCCTTGTTTTAATTTCCCCTCTAAAGGTACTAATTCCTCACCATCTTTCACGTGTTTATCACGTACAAAATATACTTTTCCTTTGAAGCCGCCAGTAATATGTGGTGTTTGTTCAACAATATCTCTTAAATGTTGGCTATCACGAAAACGCACTTCAATAGAACCATTCTCTGCCTTTGCAAATCTCTTTAATCTAATCGCACTCGGTTTTGGGTCGAACGCGACTTTATCAAACAAAGAAGAAATATCTTGTCTGTGCGGATTATCTGCATTCAAATAATTTATACATAGGATTTCTAAATCAGCAATATCTCGTGCTTTTTGGGAAACTTGTTTAAAGAGTAAAAGCTCTTTCATAGAAAAAAAGAAGCAATCTGAAGTAACGTTTCATCAGGAAGCAGGGAAAGATGATCAACCGCGCCATTTTGGTGATTATCAGTAGGTTGAAGCACTAGGTTTTGTTTAGCGAGTTCTTCATCTAAGGTCTTTCTAGGTTCTTCAGCAGCCATAAGATGCCCGGAAAAGTTAACCAGCAAACTTAAAATTAAAACAAAAAATTTAATACGTATTTTTAATTCTTTATTCATTCAATATCTCCAATTACACAAAAATTTATTCTTGTATTGCCTTAAGTAATTATCAACAAACAAAAAAACAAGCTTTAATTTTTTATTCACCTTGAGCCATGCGATTCCAATCATCTTCATTTAAAACCTGAACACCAAACTCAGTTGCGGCTTTTGCCTTACTACCTGCATCAGCACCCACTACTACAAAATTGGTTTTCTTTGACACAGACCCCGCCACTTTTGCCCCAAGTCTTTCAGCTGTTGCTTTGGCTTCAGCGCGGCTCATCATCTTTAAACTTCCCGTAAAGACCACCGTTTGACCAGCAAGCGGTAAATGATCGCTCACTTCTAATTGGAAATCCTCTACCTGAATTTGCTCAAGCAATTGTTTAACAATGTCAATATTATGGGGTTCTTGAAAGAAATAAATCAAATCCACTGCCGTACTTTGCCCAATGCCATCCATACTTAGCAATTCTTGATACGCTTCAGCCGTAGAATCTGCTGCCGACATCATCGAGTGTTGCAAGCTATCAAAAGATAGATAATGTTTAGCCAAAAGTTTAGCGGTAACAACTCCAATTTGAGAAATCCCTAAGGCATAAATAAATCGGTTAAGGGGAATTGTGCGTCGTTTATTGATTGCTGCAAAAAGATTTTGAGTTGACTGACCACCCCAACCTTCCTTACAACGAAGTGGTGTTAACGACCCTTTATCTCGTTGTTCAAGGGTGAAAATATCTGCTGGATTTTTAATAAGCCCATCAGCAAAAAATGTTTCAATATTGCGAATCCCGAGCCCTTCAATATCAAAGGCATCACGTGAAACAAAATGTTTTAATCGTTCTGCTGCTTGTTCAGCACAAATTAGCCCTCCAGAACACCTTCTCGCTACTTCACCGGGGATTTGCTCAACCAAACTACCACAAGAAGGACATGCATCTGGAAAAATAAAAGTTTGCGAATCTAATGGGCGTTTTGCCATAACCACTTCGAGCACTTGGGGAATCACGTCTCCAGCTCGTTGAATAATCACCGTATCGCCCACACGCACATCGCGTCGCTTAATTTCATCCGCATTATGAAGACTAGCGCGTGAAACAATCACACCGCCTACATTAACAGGCTTTAGCCATGCCACTGGCGTTAACACCCCTGTTCTACCTATTTGAAGATCTATATTTTCAATGATTGTTTCTGCTTTTTCTGCCGCAAATTTATGAGCAATCGCATGACGTGGTGTACGCCCCACGCTGCCTAAACGTTGTTGCCATTCTAAGTTATTGATTTTATAAACTACGCCATCAATATCATAGGGAAGTTCAATACGACGCTGGGCTATAGAACTATAATAATCAAGGATTTGTATTGGTGAGTGACAAAAGCGAATCTCAGAATTCACAACAAATCCCCATCGTTTAAGCTGTGAGAGAATTTGTGTATGTTCCGTTAAAGCCAAGCCTGAAAGAGCATCAAAGCCGTATGCAAAAAACTTTAGCGGGCGACTTGCTGTGATCTGTGGATTCAATTGCCGCAAAGAACCAGCAGCAGCATTGCGAGGATTGGCAAAGTGTGCTTCATCTGCTTGCAAACGACGTTCATTAAGAGCAAAAAAGTCATCGCGACACATGTAAACTTCCCCACGCACCTCGAGACTTTCTGGAATATTTTCTCCCTCAAGCACCATTGGAATGTCCAAAATTGTTTTGATATTTTCGGTAATATCTTCGCCTTCGCTACCATCACCCCGTGTTGCACCTAGTCGTAGTCGACCCTGTTGATAATGCAAAGAAGCAGAAAGCCCATCAATCTTTGGTTCAGCAACAACACCAATTTCTTCTTCAGCAGATAAATTTAAAAAACGCCGCACGCGATCAAAAAAATCGTAAATATCAGTATTGGTAAAGGCATTTTCCAACGACAACATCGCGCTTCGATGTTTTACTTTACGAAACCCAGACGCAAGTGGCGCACCAATACGACGTGTAGGACTATCAGCGCGACGAAGCTCAGGAAATCGAAGTTCAATTTTACGATTACGGATAACCAATGCATCATAGCTTGCGTCGCTAATTTCAGGTGTATCTTTTTGGAAATAAAGTTCATCGTGATAAGCAATCACTTTGGCAAGACGTTCTAATTCAATCACTGCTTCAAGGGGGGTTAATTCTTCAACAAGAACTTCTACATAAGAATAATCTAGCATATTTTCTTTATCCATATCGCGATAATAATTTTTTGGCAACCGCCCTTGCTTCGTTTGTGACATCAACGCCAGACAACATTCTAGCCAATTCATCATAGCGACTCATCATCGGCAGTTGGACAACCGTTGTTTGCATTTGATCCCCAGCATCTTGTTTTAATACTAAGTAATGATGATCAGATGCAGCTGCTACCTGCGGTGAATGGGTGATGGCCAATACCTGCACGTGTTGTGCTAGCTTGGCAAGACGTTGACCAATAGCAGCAGCCACTGCCCCACCCACACCAATATCAATTTCATCAAAAATAATAGTTGGCAGTGTAACCGTGGTTGCAAGCGTTGCTTTTAAACTTAACATCAATCGGGCAAGTTCCCCACCCGATGCTGTTTTTTCTAATGGGGATAAATCTTGTCCTTTATTCATAGACACTAAAAATTGTACTTTATCAATACCACTTTCATGCCACGCTGATTCATCAACTTCGCTTACCACCGCATGAAATTTAGCATTTGGTAGCATTAATAAGGGTAGTTCCTGCGCCATAGATGCATCTAATTCTTTAGATTTTTCCGCCCGTACCTGCATTAATACTTTTGAAATTTGATAAAAAGCGTCTTTTTTAGCCACAACAATTTTTTCAAGAGCCGCTGTTTTGTGTTCTGCTTGATCTAATGCTTCTAGATCATCTCGCAATTGCTCTAAAAACCCAGCCAAATCATCCACAGCCACATTATGTTTTCGCCCGGCCGCCCGCAAGGACTGCAACCGATCATCAATTTGCTGAAGACGCGTTGGCTGATCATCAATCTTACCATATAGTTCATCCAACTGAGCAATTGCTTCTGTCACTTCACTTACAGCGACTCTTAACGATTTAGTCGCAGCATCCACATGCGTGTCTGTTAATTCAGGTAATTTTTGCAAAATACGAAAAGATTGCTGCAAACATTCCAATGTCTGCCCAGTTTTTAAGGGTTGATAAGCTGACTGAACCACATCAAAAAGCTTAGCAAACCCAGATAATTCCTGGCGTGACTCAAGTAATTTTGCTTCTTCACCAATTTGCGGATTGAGGTTTTGTAATTCTTTAAGCTGATACTTTAAAAAATCTTCGTGACGTCGCAAATGATCTAAACGATCCGCTGCTTCCTTATAGGTCTTTTTTGCTAGTTGCCAATTCTGATAAGCATCGCTGACTTGAGTTAATAAAGTTGGTGCGCGTAAATAAGCATCAAGTAATTTTCGGTGAGAAGCAACCTTAAGAAGTCGATCAAATTGACCATGAATCTCCAGTAAAGCATCGCCTAATTCTCGCAAGAAAGTGATACTTACTTGCTGATCATTCACATACGCTTTTCCTTTGCCTTCACTAGAAATAACACGCCTGATAATCAACTCAGCTTCTACCGGAATCGATTGTCGTGTCAATATCTCATTAATAGCTTCTGGCTCTTTAAGAACAAACTCAGCCGTAATCACAGCTTCTTTGGCACCTTGTCGCACAAGGGATGCATCACTACGCATCCCCAATGCTAAACTTAAAGCATCCAGCAAAATAGATTTCCCTGCGCCAGTTTCCCCAGTAAGAGCGCTCAAGCCTGATTCAAAATGCAAATCAAGAGAGTCGATAATAACAAAGTTACGAATCGATAGGCTGATAAGCATACGCACTTTTTCCTATATGTAAATCTACTTTATCACAGGTTTTGGATTATCTTTAACCGCTGAGTTTTTTGTTTTCGTTTCTGCTTTTGAATTCACTGTCATCATTAAATTGTACGTATCTACATACCAAACACTGCCAGGATAGTTACTTCCCAGGATTGCTGCTGTTATTTTGGCTTGTTCCATAATACCAAGAGCCACATAACATTCAACCATTCGGTGCAATGCTTCTGGCGTGTGTGAGGATGTTTGATATTGATCAACGACAATTCTAAATCGATTCAAAGCTGCAATATAAGCCTTTTTATTTAAATAATAACGCCCAACATCCATTTCTTTACTTGCAAAATGATCTTGGATTAAATCCAACTTAAAACGCGCGTCTTTTGCATAGGCACTGCCAGGGAATCGGTTTAAGACTTCTTGGAAAGCAGCTTGAGCTTTTTCTGTTGATTCTTGAGTGCGATCATTCGTTGGCATTTGTTCGTAATTACACAAGCCAATCATATAATAGGCATAAGGAATGCTTTCATGCCCTGGATGTAATTGAATAAAGACATTATAACCTTCAATAGCTTCATCATATTTCTTTGCTTCATAATAAGAATAAGCAGCCATTAATTGCGCTCGCAAAGACCAAGCTGAATAAGGATGTTGACGTTCAACTTCTGAAAAATATTTAGCGGCTTGGGTATACCCACCACTATCTAGTGAATCCCTACCGATTTTATAAAGTTGTTCAACCGACATTTGTTCAATTTCTTTATCGGAAGAACATCCCATTAGAAAAGCACTGACCGAGGCTATAAACACATACTGAGTACCCTTTAAAGGGCAGGAACGATTCCAACTTTGAATCACAACGGGCATAAAGTTTTTAAATTGATTAAATGTCATTTACAATCTAGGATTTATTAATTTTTGACTACTCTCAATTAACATGAAGGAAGGGAAATATGTCAAGCAGATTTCAGTTTTCTTTTATAGTGATGCATGTTTTATTAGAAACATCTCAAGTTTATTCTTTTTCAATTTTTTAGCTACTTCTTAACTTTTTACATTCAAACTATACATAGATGTATTTTTAACATGTGGATTATTCAAAATGATGAAAAAAATCTATTACTTAAGTTCCAGCATCGTTTGCGCAACATTTTTATTTGGCGCAACATCTGCAAATGCAGCATTAGACTGTGCCACAGTTTGCCAAGGTGACATTTGTGGTTTTTCCGAAAGACTAGCAAAAGCTTGTATTGCTGATTGCGGAAAAGATCCTAGCATAAAAGCATGTCGTGCAGCTGCACGTAAAGCTTTTTCACAGAGCCGCCGTCAAAAACAAGAGGCAGCAGGTGAGGAAATTCGTAAACAACGTGCTGCAAAAAGACAAAATATTAATCAATCAGAAGAACAAGAAGAAAACGTAGATGCCGGTTCTTTATTTAATGATAATGAAGTCAGCAATGTTCCACCAATCGATGAAACTAGCAACGAACCAATCATTAAAACAGATGAAATTGCAGAAAACCAGAATTCAAGCGAGGTTCCTGCCCCACATCAAATGCGTCACCATTCCCGCCCTGGCTCTAACAAACAGTCTCATACAAAAATCGAGGCAAGTCATTTAGGAGGAGATGTTTGTAGAGCACCAACAGCATCTATCACAGAAGCCATCAGCATTCTTCAAAATGTTCAAAATTGTGGAGGAGCAAGTGGCCAGGAAGCACCATTATCAAATATACCAGATGCACCTCCGCCACCATCAACTAACCATCGTCAACAAGCCCACGGCGTGGGTAGCATTGTAAGCCCTGATATATTAGACAAAGGAATAAAAAATCTTCGCCGCAGAGGATCCCCTGAGCAACGTACCCCTAATAAAGTAAATAACAATGAAGCGACTCGGGAATATGAAACCGCAAGAGCAAATCTACGCAAATCTGGAGACCGCCAACGGACACCTAATCAAAGACCAACACCTCACAATGCTGCAGCAAAAAAGGCTGAACAAGGCACATTCCATAGTTCTGAAGGCGGAAACAACTTCTTAGATAAGCTAGGTCAAAATGTGGCTGGTAAAGTCTTAAAAAATGTAGGAGTTGGAGGAGGCGGACAATAAAGGACAATTATCCTTCTCTAACCTTTTCATCTTTATTCATCCTCAGGCATATACCTCTGAGGATGAATTTTTATGAGTAACCAAATAAAGCCGTTACTCTTTCTAAATCTTCAGGTGTATCAATTGATTGAGGAACTTCTGAAACCAAAGTCACATCAATGCGCATTCCTGCTTCTAAGGCACGCAGTTGCTCTAGTTTTTCAACCATTTCTAAATAAGAAGGCTCTAATTGCACATACTGTGTTAAGGCACGTCGACGATAAGCATAAACACCAACGTGATGATAAAACTCAGGTGCATTAGCAGGAATAGGCTGACGAGAAAAATAAATAGCTCGCGCAATACTTTCTTCTTCTATCATATGCCATCTTCCGCAGGCAATCTTAACAACACTTGGATTATTTATCTCAGATGTCTCAATAATTTTTGCTCCTAATGTTGCAATATCTACATCTGGGTTTACTAAAGGAAGAATAACTTTTTGAATATCTAATGGATTAATAAAAGGTAAGTCACCTTGCAAATTAATCACTAAACCATATTTTTCTGCAGGATCAAACTGCGCCAAAGCGGCAACGACTCGATCAGTACCACTTGGAAGATCTGGATCAGTAATAATCGCAAGACCCCCTTCACTGCGAATAGCTTCGGCAATTTCTTCGCCACAACACGCAACAATAATCGGCCCCATATTGGCTGTCATTGCTTGTTGCCATACACGAACAATCATTGAAATTCCCTGAACAAGAGCCAAAGGTTTTTTGGGCAGCCGCGTAGAGGCTAAACGTGAAGGGATCACTATTATTGCTTTTGTCATCTGTGCTCTTATGATTTAAAATGTAATTTTTTGAGGGTATCTAGCCTCTGATTCTTCATTTTTAACAATTTATAACAAATTTTTCAATAGACCTATTATACTTAATTTATCACGCTTTATATTTAAATTATGAGGCCATTGCATAATGAGATATTTTGAGATGATTAACGTGTCAAGAGAGCCGCAAAGCCGGAGTTTACTTTATGTAAATGAGGATTTGAGGATCGCATTGACACTGTTAAGGGCTCAAAAGAACCATTATGCAATGGCCTCATTATGCTAAAAACAAACATCTGCTTATTATACAGGAAAAGATTATGAAGCAATTTTTAACAATATTTGTCGTCTGCTATGCTTTAAGTGGATGTACTTATGAAGTATCAAGACCAACGATCACGACTACTCCCACAATAGGGTGTACAGCAGAGTATCGTCAATGCACCACTTCATGCGAGCATCTATATTCACATAATAAAGTCAACCGGGAAGGATGTTATGAAAACTGTGCTTTACGTCTAAATTCATGTCAAGCTCGCTCTTCGCAAGTTATTATTCAGCAAGAACCTGCAGTGGTGGTTGAACCTTTTGCATCTACCCCTTATCCATATTGGGGATGGGGATACGGTGGAGGCTGGGGATATAGGGGCGGATGGCACCATCATCATTGGCGTTAATTGAACCATTAAAACATCCGATTTAAAAGGAGAGATTTCTCTCCTTTTTGTTATTCAATGACTAATTCGTACACTTAAATTTTTCAACCATTCTCAAAGTTATACCAACCTATAAAATTACCCTCTTCATTGCTCTTAGTTACGTGTATTTTTAAAGCTTCTATCTATGATAAATAAAAAAAATAATTTAAAATAAAATAATCTTTAATTAAATTAAAATTAAGTCAATTTAACGATAGTAATTTTTAACCATTTATCATCTCATTTTATGCACCATTATTATAAAAAAAAGTCTTTAAAAAATATTTTTTATTTAATTAAATAAAGTTTGATATTTTACATTTATCACCTTGTTAATTTTTCCTGTTAATGTTAGTTAAAATGTTAAAATATATTTATTTTTCTAAAGAGAAAAAAAATAAAAATGAAAATAAATTTTAGCGCATTACAGCAAATATATTATCTTAGTTGTTCACTGGTATTGTACAGTCAGCACTCAACATTTTCTGATGACTCTACCAGCAAAAATGCTCAAAAAGAATATAGTTACCTTAGCGTTAAAAAATGGCAACCAACGGTGACTTTTGGCGGGAAATATGGTAATCAAAGACGTATTGGCCAACTTGCTTTACTTTCGCCACTATTGCAAAATGACACCAGTCTTCTATATTTGGATTTTCGTTTTATGGCTGATTCAAGATCAGCAAAAGAAGGAAATTTTGGTATTGGAAAACGCTGGTTCACAGACAATCAAAAATTTATTTTTGGTATTTATAGTTTTTACGATCGTCGACGCACTGAATTATCTAATATAGTCAATCAAATAACACTTGGATTTGAAGCAATTAGTAATACGTGGGATTATCGTGCAAACTTTTATTATCCGCAAAATACAATTAAAGAAGTAGAAAAAAGCAGAAAAATTATTGACACGAAAAGCTGGCGAGAATTTGTGGGAAATAATGAATATATTATGACACAAAACTCTATCAAAACGCTTAAAATTCAAGAAGTCCCTTTAAAAGGACTTGACCTTGAAATTGGCAGTGTTGTTCCGGGCGTCAAGTCACTCAGATTATATGGTGCTTATTATTATTTTCAAGGACGTGCGAAGGCAAAATCTATTAATGGGTTCCGCATCCGCAGCAATTTTCAATTAAATGATAATTTTTCAGTCCTTTTAGAAGGAAGCCGCGATAATGTCCGAAAAACAAGTGGGTTTGTTGGATTTCAATTTAGAGTAGAGCTTGGCGAAAAAAGAAAAAAAACGAATGGGTTAACATCTTTAGAAAAAAGAATGGTTGAGCTACCTGAACGAGACATCGATATTGTCACGAATGAAAGTGCGTTAACCACAGGAATATCGTCAAGCTTAACGAAAGAGCTTAAAAGCACTAATAATTACTTTATTAAGATTAAGAAGAAAGGCAATTCAGGTAATCACTTTATTAAGATTAAGAAAAAAAGCAGCTCAGGAAAGGCACCCCGTACCACCTATGGTTTATATGAAAATCCTTATAATTTAAAACAAAAAAACCAATTAAATCCGCTTAAAAATAAGCTACAAGAAAAAAAGGAAAGAGTAAGTGGTTTATTGTAAAAAAAGGAAAAATAGTGAATGAAGTTTCAGCTGATGATCTAATTCAACAACTGGAAGTCATTACATACACTCCTATTACGCCCATTAAAGAACAACTTAACAATCAACAACAAAATCCAAACACACCTCAGCAAGAAATAAACCAGCCAGCCCTTGAAAAAACCATCAACCAGATTATAGAACAACCAAAAGAGACGGCAACCAACCTTTTCCAAAAAAAGAAGCCTGTTGTTGAAGAACCTGTATCACAACAAAAAGTACCGATTAAAGAAGAATCTGTGTCTCAAGTGCAGGGTCAATCGGATATTTTAGATGTAAGCCATCAAGAATTGCCAGAATTGCCAGCAGAGCAAACCGAAACTGCGCATCTTAATCCCGAAACCACTGAAGAACATCAACCTTCTATTGTTCCCGAAGAAGAAGCCCTTCCTCAAGCTAATGATCAACATGTTGAAACACGTAACCCTGAGCACGAAGGAGTTCAACAAGAAGAAATAGCGCTTCGTGAACAGCAAGAACGCCTCGAAGAAGAAGCACGTCAGCAAGAAATCGTGCGTCAACAAGAGCAAGAAAAACTACGATTAAAACAACTTGCTGAACAAGAAGAAACAGCACGCCTTAAACAATTCGAAGAAGAACGGGTAGCTAAAGAACTTCGCGAGCAACAAGAACGTGAAGCCAAACA
>DYSP01000027.1:14534-21321 GCA_020718185.1 Candidatus Odyssella sp.
GAACAAGAAGAACGGGTAGCTAAAGAGCTTCGCGAACAACAAGAACGTGAAGCCAAACAACGTGAACAAGAAGAACGGGTAGCTAAAGAACTTCGCGAGCAACAAGAACGTGAAGCCAAACAACGTGAACAAGAAGAACGGGTAGCTAAAGAACTTCGCGAGCAACAAGAACGTGAAGCCAAACAACGTGAACAAGAAGAACGGGTAGCTAAAGAGCTTCGCGAACAACAAGAACGTGAAGCCAGAGAACGCCTTGAGGAAGCAGAACGGGTAGCCAGAGAACTTCGCGAGCAGCAAGAACGTGAAGCTGAAGCGCGAGTTAAAGAAGCAGCACGCCTTGAAAAAGTACGTCAGAAAAAAGAACGAAAAGCAGAAGCTCACCGTGAAAAAAGAGAACAAAAAGATCGTCTAGAAAAAGAAGCAGAAGCGCTTCATCAACAAGAGCAAGAAAAACTACGATTAAAACAACTTGCTGAACAAGAAGAAACAGTACGCCTTAAACAACTTGAAGAAGAGCGCGTAGCCAAAGAACGTCTAGAACGACAAGAACGGGAAGAGCTACAACGTCAAGCTGCACTACTTAAACAGCAACAAATCGAACAAAGAGCGCTTCGTCAACAACGGACAAAAGAACATCCTCTTGCCCAAAATGATGAGGATAAAAAAAATATTCTTTCTTTATCACCGCCTAAAAAATCTACGCGACCTCAATCTTCTGGCAGCTCGAAAAAACAACAATCTCGCCCTCAGCCTACTGACAGAACGGAAGCAGAAAAATCAAAAACAAAAGTTAATCGTTTCCTAGCTAATGACTTAACTCTAGATGATAATATAGAGTTGGTACCAATAAGATCTTCAACTCAACAACAGGGTGAAATAAAGCTACCACCTAAGGGAACTATTCGCCCTCAAGGTTCTCAACTTGCTGAGCAAATGATACAGGCAGAAAAGATAGATGAAGATTATCTACATAGCCAATCCTACTCGCCATCTACCCCTTCTACTAAACCTAAAGATGATGTACGAGTTGCAAAAAAACTAAGAGAAAAAGCACCTCTCCCTTCTACCTCGTCTAAAAGCAGGTCTGAGCAACAACGTCCACAACCTACTGGTATTTTGAAAGATCGGAATATGAGAGAGTTAGAAGAAGAGAATCGTCTTTTCGAAGAAATGCTTGGCGGTATTGATTTGACGGCAAGCACTCCTTCATCGCAACTATCTGAAGTTAAAATTAAACTTCCACCTAGGGGTAGCATTCGCCCCCAAGGTACTGCCACAGGAATGCGGATGATACAGGAAGAAAATACTGATGAACTTTTTCTGTATACACAAACAACTTCATCACCTCCTCATCCTCAACCAGACACTTTGGCAATTGAATCTGCTCCGTCTAATCCCTCCTCTAATAATCTCCCCCCTGAAAAGAGATGGTGGGAAAAACTTACAACTATTTTTAAATAAAAGTGAGCATTAACATGAATAATATATATTTCTTCTTATTTTACAGTTTAATAGGTATGCAGCTAGTTTCATTTGCTGCTGATGATAAAGAAACCTTTTCCTCATCTATCTATGGCACACCTAAAAAGAAGGTTGTTAGCCAAGCAATGATTTTATCACCAAACAAACGAAGTAAAGATGGGACAATTGTGACTGAGTTTGATGTTGATGAGGATAAAGAAAACACTCCATCACATCCAAATGCTGTGAACTATGGCTCACCCAAAAGAAAAGTTACCAGCCAAGAGATGGTTTTATCACCATCAAAACAACTTGTAAGAAAAACGACTAAGGGTGGGGCAATAACCCCATTTGGCATTCTGATTTCATTACCCAAAAACGTTACAGTTGTAGATCCGTTAAAATTGGATGAAGGTTATCAGGCGTATTATCAAAAGCTCCAAATGCACCAACAACGAGTTTCTTTTAATTTTTGGAAAGGAAAAGGCACCGCCATCCCTCTACCTTTATATAGCCCAATTTCATCATTTACACGTAACCCATTTCCAGCAACTCTACCGACTCTAGAGTCAGTGTTACAACAAAATCAATCAAGGGCTCCCCATAGTTCTGCTTTATGTCATTCATTAGATCATCAGACGCGTTTATATTTAATAGAACATATTGAAGATGCGATGATTTATAGCGAATATGTTCGTGCCGAAAACCCAGAAATAAACAAACATGAACTAAGTGGGATTGTGTATGAGATTATGGAAGGATTTAATGAAGCTCTAAGTAAACCTTTAAAAATGGTTCAAACAGTTAATGATTTGAAAAAATATTTGGATGTTCCCGCAATGATGAATCTTCTTAAGCCGGAACAAAAGCCATTAGGTCTTTTATTAAATATTTACCAAACAAACTACGGTTTATTTAAAGATATTGCTGCTCAAGATTTAGCAGGTGAAAGAGATTATGAACAAACAGAAAATCGGGACGCGTTTGAAGAGCAATATATTGCCAACTATAGCCGCTTAATAACAGAAAGAGTTTTTACAAATATATTGCATGAAGAATATAAAAACAAATTGAAGACCAATAAGAAATTTTATGATCTGATACACCAATGGCATTTTATAGCCCAAACATTTGCTGTTACATCGCTTGTTGGCACACCTCTTGATAAGAGTGCAGGAAACAACATTTATACTGAAGTTATGTTTCCAATACTCAATCACATTTTCCTTAATCAAAAAGAATATTATTATAGTTTACAAATCTTTTCTTATACATTCCAACAAACCACACGGTTTAATGTCATTAAATTAAAAGTACAAGGTTTATCGGAAATTCCCGCGATTGTTCTGTGTGCATTTCCTCCTCCACCTATTGTAGAGGTAAAACCAGAAGCACAAAAACAAACAACACCTCCAAAAAAAGAAAATGGTGGATGTGTTATATCCTAAGTAATTGAAGGAGACTTCTACATAGAGACTGTTACAAGTAGTGGTCTCCTTCATACTGACAGATATTTTTTTCTATAAATTTTTAATAATTTCTTCCTCAACTGCTTATTTCGTTTTATACTAGTGCTAGGTTACGTTTTTTGATACTTGGATCGAATGAATAGTTTTGAATTTAATAAAATTGCAGCAAGTGTTCTTGTTGCTCTTCTTGTTGCAATGGCGGGCTCTCTTCTTTCCGACACCTTGTTCCATTCTCACCCACTTGAAAAAAACGTCATTCAAATCGATCTTGGTGCAACCAATAATTCTGCCAGCACCGAAAAAAAAGAACTGCAACCGATTACTCCCTTATTGGCATCAGCGGATCCTGAAAAAGGCAAAATTGTGGCAAAAAAATGCCTACAGTGTCATAATTTTGATAAAGGTGGGCCAAATTTAACAGGACCAAATCTTTGGGGAATTATCGGCAATCAGTTTGCACATGCAGCCGGCTTTGCTTATTCTCAAGACCTTAAAGACAAACACGGAAAAGGCACCTGGGATGTGGAAGAAATTAACAAATTTGTCCATAAGCCCCGAGACTTTATTCCTGGTACCAAAATGTCATTCGTGGGCATTGCAGATGATAAAGATCGAGCTGATTTAATCGCTTATTTAACAACCCTAAAGTGATTTCTCACATTTATAACGAGACTATTCTATGACATTCCCAGTTAAACTTCCCTCATATAATTATTTATGGGGAGTATTGCTCATTCTGTTTATTGAGTTATTACCTGCCTCAGCTGCCCCTTTAAAAACACATGGCATATCTAATTTTAATATTTTAAAGTACCCTGAAATTTTTACACATTTTGATTATACAAACCCTGATGCACCAAAAGGTGGTCAATTGGTTATAGGTGCACTTGGAACATTTGATAGCCTCAACCCTTTTATTATCAAAGGAACGCCGGTAGGCGGCATTGGCCTTACCTATGCCCGCTTGTTAGAAGCAGCTGCAGATTGCCCTCAGGATCAATCTTATGCATTTGTGGCTGAGTCCATGAGTCTAGCTGAGGATCGTTCATCGATTATTTTTTACCTGAATAAAAATGCAAAGTTCAGCGATAATACACCAATTACAGCCGATGATGTGATTTGGAGCTTTGAAACATTACGGGATCATGGTCTTCCCATGTATCGCACCTACTATAAAGATGTTAGTAAAGTTGAAAAAGTTGATGATTACACTGTTAAATTCAGTTTTTCTACAACAAAAAATGCTGAACTGCCTAATATTATTGGCCAATTAGCTATTCTACCACGGCATTTTTATAAAACAATTAAATTTGATTCAACAGATCTGGCCTTGCCGCCCACTAGCGGGCCTTATACCATTGCTGCTGTAGATGTCGGCAGATCTATTACCTATAAAAGAAATCCTAATTGGTGGGGTAAAGATATCCCATCTCAAAAAGGAAGCCATAACTTTGACCAGTTCCGCATTGATTATTTCCGTGATGATACCGCTATGTTCGAAGCTTTTAAGTCAGGGAAAATAGATTTCCGCGCCGAAAACATTGCCAAAAACTGGGCTATTTCTTATGATTTTCCAGCTGTTAAACAAGGATGGATCATCCGCCAAGAAATTCCCAACAAAATGCCTGGCGCAACATACGGCCTATTTTTCAACACTCGGCGCCCAATTTTTGCTGATCGCATCGTTCGTGAAGCCCTTACACAATGTCTGAATTTTAAATGGTTGAATGATAAATTCTTCTTTAACCTTTATCAACGCAACCTAAGTTATTACCCTAACTCTGATTTTGCTGCCATAGGTAAACTTAATGAACAAGAAGAAAAAGTTCTTGCCTCTTTTAAAAGCGATTTACCTTCAGAAGTGTTCACACAAATTTTTACATTACCAGAACCTGCCAATGAAGGTACGTTTCGAAAAGACCTTGATAAGGCACAAGATTTGTTGGCTAAGGCTGGATGGACTATTGATAAAACAATTATGAAAAACAAAAAAACTGGCGAACCCTTGGAATTTGAAATTCTTTTGGCAGATCGTGGGTTTGAGAAAATTATTCTGACATTTAAAGAAGCATTACAACGAATTGGCATCACGGTGCATGTACGTTTAGTCGACGTCACTTCTTATACTTACCGAGTTGAGCATTTAGATTACGATATGATTGTCGGAATTATTCCTCAAAGCTCTTCTATTGGAAATGAGCAGCGTGATTATTTTGGATCAGAGCGCGCCGATAGTGTAGGAACGTATAATTACGCAGGGATAAAAAATAAAAGTATTGATACACTGATTGAACAATTGATTTCTGCACCCAGCTATGCTGAATTGTGTACATACGCCAAAGCCATTGACCGTGTTCTCTTGTGGAATTATTATATGATCCCAGCGTGGCACAGATCAACCACCTTTGTAGCTTACTGGGATAGAATAGGAATGCCAGCTAATAAACCAGCTTATGCATCAATTAACTATACGGCTTGGTGGGCAGATGAACAAAAGGCAAAAATACTGGATGAATCAATGAAGAAACAATCGCAATCATGGATACAAAAACTATGGCAGATGATCTTTCCATCATGAGAATAAAACCCTAATGCTTAATTATACGCTACGTCGCCTTTTACTGATGATACCCACTCTATTTGGGATCATGCTCATTAACTTTGTGATTGTGCAAGCGGCTCCCGGTGGGCCAGTTGAGCAAATTCTTTCAAAAATTCGTGGCCAATCGTCGGATATTGATAGTCGTCTTGGCGGCGGAAACGCCGAAGTTCATCAATCATCAGGTGATGGCGATAGTGTTTATCGCGGTGCTCAAGGTATTGACCCCGAATTTATTAAAGAACTTGAAAAACAATTTGGTTTTGATCAACCTGCATATAAACGTTTTTTCATTATGATTAAAAATTATGCCTTATTCGATTTTGGTAATAGCTATTTTCGAGATACAAGTGTCCTTAATTTGGTTGCACAAAAACTTCCCGTTTCCATTTCGATCGGCTTGTGGACATTGCTTCTCGTTTACCTTATATCCATTCCACTAGGAATAAGAAAAGCTGTTCAAGACGGCTCTGCCTTTGATATATGGACAAGCGGTGTCATTATTGTAACATATGCTGTACCTAGCTTTTTGTTTGCTCTGTTCTTAATTGTTTTTTTTGCTGGTGGTAGTTTCTTTACTTGGTTTCCCTTACGAGGACTTACTTCTGAAGATTGGGAAATGATGAGCTGGAGCGGTAAAACACTTGATTACTTGTGGCATTTAATCCTTCCTATTTCAGCGATGGTAATTGGGGGCTTTGCAAAATTAACGCTACTAACCAAGAATTCCTTTTTGGATGAAATTAACAAACAATACGTCATAACGGCTCGGGCTAAAGGCTTGACTGAAAAAAGAGTTCTCTATGGTCACATCTTTCGCAATGCCATGTTAATTGTCATTGCTGGATTCCCTGCCGCTTTTATCGGCATTTTATTTACAACGTCTTTATTAATTGAGGTCTTATTTTCACTTGATGGGCTTGGGTTGTTAGGATTTGAATCTGCTATGAATCGTGATTATCCTGTGATGTTCGGCACACTTTATATGTTTACCTTGATTGGAATGTTTTTACACCTGATTGGTGATTTAACTTATATGCTTGTCGATCGCCGCATTGATCTTGCTGCAAGCCGAGGATAATATGTCTCTTATTACACTTTCCCCTTTAATGCAACGCCGGCTAAATCAATTCAAAGCCAATAGGCGCGGCTATATTTCATTGTGGATTTTTCTGGGTATCTTTTTCATCACCTTGTTTGCCAGATTTATTTCCAACGATAAACCGTTTGTTGTTTATTTTGACAATCAACTTTATTA
>DYSP01000007.1 GCA_020718185.1 Candidatus Odyssella sp.
AATAAACAACAAGAGACTCCTTTAAAATATGCTTGCTAAACTGGGGGCATTACAGTGATCCATGTATTTTAACAGCCTAGATTGCCGCGGAGCTATGCTCCTCGCAATGACGTTTTTCAAAGAAAAACAGGGAGTTATGTGTGTTCTTAAACGATATTCGCGTTATTTAATAATTGAAGCAACATACAGAGGAGGAATAATTCCTCCCTCTTTACATTCTCCATCAAAATTTTTCTACTAGGGAATTTCTCTCAAAATAGTGGCAAGGTGAGCTGTTTTTTCTTTTTCTTTGACAGTTTCACCACGTGTGTGACCTTTAGGTTTTAAAGCAGGTGATTGGGGTGGTGTGATTTCAGAAGAAGAAGCCGTTATCAGATCCGACCGAGCTGCTTTGCGTTTTATTGTTCTTTCAGGTGACATTTTTGTTTGTTTATCGAAAGGTAAAGCCCAAGTGACGAAGTCGGGTTTAAACCCAGAATCTCTTACGTCTGGAATGTGTATAATCTGACCATCTTGAAGCTGAGGCGTGCCTTTTAAATCAACAACTGTTATTTGGTGTCCAGAATAAGCCCCATAACGTGTAAAAATTCCGCCTGTCTCACCAAGAGGTAGATCATAAGGAGGAGCTTCAAAATCATTTTTTGTTAATTTAGATCTTACTATTGCCAACTCTAATATTCGGGCAATATAAGCAGCGTGATCATCATTTAAGGGATAAATAGTAATAAATTTACCCTTTTGAGTTTCATCTAATTGCAACTTTCGAATGATTGTTTCCGAATCAAGTATTTTATGAGGAACGCAAGCTTTTGCTAAAACTGGTAACACAACTTCAGCAACAAGATGAGCTGTTTCTGGTTTAGCACTTACATGAATTTTCCATCCTTGCAGGAGAAAATTTTCAGGTATTTTTATGTCTCTAAACGTTAGTAATGGCATAAAAGTATGGAGCTATTTTCCTAAAAACCGGGTAATAAATTCATCGAAACTATTAACATTGTCGAGTAATCTTGCTATCGCTAAAGCCCTATCTTTAGGATCTTTACTTTTTCTCCATAATTCGACGTAATATTTGTAAGAGCTAGCATCTAATTTATAAGGAGAGGAGGGCTGATTGCGCAAAAGATCTTCTTGACCACTTTGATTATAAAAATCATTTGCATCAGACAAATGAGTCAATAAATTATCCACAAAAATAGAAATGAGACCAATAGTTTCTCTTTTTGCTTCTGCAGAATGTTTGTCAACTAAAGTTTGATGAATGTCGGATAGATAATCTTTTTTACTATCTAGCCACCTTATAATATTAAAATAGGGAGAAAATTCATGGGAGCTTGGTGTGGAATGAAGTGATTTTTCAAGGGCAGTAAGTTCTGATAATTGACTTAGCATCTCATTCGAAAATGTATTTATAGATTGACTCGTATCACTTTTTCCATTTTTGACAATTTCTCTCAGTTTCTTGGTTTGATCTTTCAAATCCTTTATTAATTCAGTTAGTGCTTCTCTTTGAAAAGAGCCCTTGCTGCTCTTTAATTGTGGTGTGAATTCTTCAGGTAATTCTGCTGAAAAAGCCGAAGAAGTGCCTACAAAAAAACAGTCAGAAAGATGAAAAACATAATAAACCCTATTAAAAGGTAAAACATAATAAATTACCTTTTAAGTAAGCTCTTTTATAAAAAATACAAGTTTTTTTTATTTAGCGGTGCTAAACATTAAATCTAAAATGAAAAATGTCGCCGTCTTGAACCAAATAATCACGTCCTTCAAGACGTACTTTGCCGGCAGCTTTGGCAGCTGTTTCACCATTATAAGTTATATAATCTTCATAAGAAATTGTTTCAGCACAGATAAATCCACGTTCAAAATCTGTATGAATTTCACCGGCTGCTTGGGGCGCTTTAGCGCCTTTAAAGGTTGTCCAGGCTCTGGCCTCTTTTGGCCCGCAAGTAAAAAACGTGATCAATTCTAACAATTGATAACCTTCACGAATAACTTGCTTTAATCCTGTTTCTTTTAGACCCAAGCTTTCAAGAAACTCTTGTTGTTCTTCTGCTGATTCCAGGCTTGAAACTTCTGCTTCAATGGCGGCTGAAATTGTCACAGCTCTGGCTTTATGTTTTGTCGCATAATCAAATACTTGTTTGGTAAAATAATTCCCCGTGGCGGCTTCACCTTCCGAAACGTTACAAACATACAAAATAGGTTTAGCGGTAATAAGTTGCAGCTGCTTGAATAACGGAACCTCATCTGCACTCACAACCAATGTTTTTGCCATATGACCATCTTGTAAATGTTTTAAGGCTCTTTCCATGATTGGCATCAATGCTTTGGCTTCCATATCATTGCTTTTGACCTTTTTGGCCAAGCTTGTGACCCGACGCTCAAGACTTTCCATGTCAGAAAGCATTAATTCTGTTTCGATAGTAGTAAGATCTCGTAAAGGGTCAACGCTTCCATCTACATGGGTAATATCATCGTCTTCAAAACAACGTAGCACATGAATAATGGCATCAACGGCGCGAATGTGCCCGAGGAATTGATTGCCCAATCCTTCACCTTTGCTGGCGCCACGTACCAATCCTGCAATATCAACGACTTCTAACTGAGTGGGAAGAATTTTTGCAGAATTTGCAATTTTTGCAGCTTTATCCAGACGAGGATCTGGCACACCAACACGGCCTGTATTGGGTTCAATCGTACAAAACGGATAGTTAGCTGCCTCGGCAGCTGCTGTAGCTGTTAATGCGTTAAACAAAGTCGATTTTCCAACGTTGGGAAGCCCAACAATACCACAATTAAATCCCATTTTTACACGCCCTTATAAGTCAAAATTTCGCAATAATTTTACAGTTTCATTTTATCAATAAATGTCTTTGCTCTCATACTTGTTGGATTTTCAAAAAACTGAGTTTTTGAGCAGTTTTCAACCAATTTCCCGTGATCTAAGAAAAGAATATGATCCGCAATAAGTTGACAGATCTTTAATTCATGCGTTGCCATAATAATCAAACGATTGTCACGTTTTGATGCTAGAATTAATTGAGCAACATCCCCCATCATTTCAGGATCTAATGCTGATGTTGGTTCGTCAAATAATAAAATATCAGGATCCAGCATCAAAGTTCTGGCAATAGCCACACGCTGTTTTTGCCCACCAGATAATTGAGCAGGATGTTGGTCGGATTTATCTTGCAAACCAAATTGTGTTAAAAGATCATCCGCTTTTTCTTTAGCACTATTTTCTGACATTAATTTTAATTTTACAGGTGCATAGGTTAAATTTTTTTGCACTGTCATGTGAGGGAATAAATTAAATGACTGAAAAACAACGCCAATTTTACTTGCCGGAAGATCATTAATATTGGTGCCGTTATAGATAGCTATACCATTTGAAAGAGATGTAAGACGGCTGAGACATCTCAGTAACGTTGACTTGCCGCTTCCCGAAGGGCCAAGCAGAGCCACAATTTGACCATCTTTAAGATCACAAGAAATCGAATCTAAAATTGTTAACTCATTTATTATTTTAGAGACATTGTCAATTTTAAGCATAGCGAAGCCTCTGTTCTAATTTTTTAGCACTAAAACTGATCACCATTACCATTACATAATAACAAGCCGCGGCAATGATAAGAGGTTCAAAATAAAGATACTTTTCGCTAGCTACTTTTTGAGCTTGGCGTAATAAATCAGCTTCACCAATTGTTGACACCAGCGCAGATTCTTTTAATAAATCAACCATTTCGTTAACAAGAGCAGGCAAGACATTGCGCACAGCTTGGGGAAAGATAACCCCCCTCAATAGTTGCCAACGATTCAGACCCAAAACCTGTGCTGCTTCCCATTGACCAATATCAATGGATTCAATACCAGCTCTGATAATTTCAGAAGAATAGGCCGCAGAATTGAGTGAAAATGTAAGAACACCCGCCTCAAAAGCAGAAATTGTATAACCTGTTAATTGAGGTGTTGCGTAATAAATTAACCCTAACTGTACCAAAAGTGGCGTTCCACGAAAGATAGATGTGTATACTTGCGCAATTGCACGCAATGTTTTTTGAGGTGATATTTTAGCAATCGCCAATAAAAAACCAAGCGGCAATCCACATGCAAGAGAGGTTAAAGTGAATTTTAAGGTTACGATGATCCCCTCTAAGATCAAAGGAATAGAGGGGATAATGGCTTCAAAGTTTAAAATCATTTCTAAAGCCATTTCTGCTGTAGTTTTTCAATCGTTCCATCGGCATTTAATTGCTTTAGGGCAACATTAATTTTCTCACGCAATTGTGACCCTTTTGGTAAAGCAATAGCACAGCCTAAAGAACCTTCTTCAATGGCAACAAGACGAAGACCTGAGGTGTTTGTTGCTAAAACTTCAGCTTCTTTTGCTCCTAAACAAATGCAATTGATCCGCCCTGTTTTCAATTCTTGGACTAATTCTGGAAGGCGAGGTAGCGATTTAACAGTAATGTCTGTCACGGCTTTTTTTAAATCACCGTTACTATAAACTTCATGAATAGAACCCGCTTGTACACCAACAATCGCCCCTGTTAAATCATTAATGCTATGAATTGAAGAGGAATCGTTGCAAACAAATACACGGCCTGTCGAATAATAATCATCAGAAAAATCAACAGCTTTTTTTCTTTCCGGTGTAGGAGTTATAGATGATATAGCCATATCAATACGATTGGATTTTAAAGAACCAAGTATCGCATCAAATGACATATCACTGATGGTAATTTTGATTCCCATTTTATCGGCAATCGCATGGACTAAATCAACATCAAATCCAACAATTTGACCATCTTTTAAAAATTCAAAAGGGGGATAGTCAGCGCAAGTGGCAACGGTATAAGTTTCTTTATCGGCATTTGCGGAATTTTTATCATTTTCTGAACACCCTACAACTAGGGGCAGAAGAAGAGCGGTTAATAATTTTTTTAACATATTTTGCTCCAGCTTTTGGCATCAAATTGCAATTGTCTCTTGCCTCAATTTTGATTGAGACTAAATAAATTTTGGTAAAGATGAATTGAGGAACAATTAGCTCCCCAATGGATGATAAGGGGATTCTTCAACAGCCGCTTGGCTGCGTCGTCGACGACTATTATTGATGTGCCCTAAAAGAGCCGCAAGAACAGGTTGAACATTTTGACCTGTTGCGCCGCTCGTTACAAAAATGTTTTCATGTCCGGCAACATCTTGAAGAATTTTTAATTTTTCAGCAATCTCATCTTGCGACAAAGCATCACATTTATTTAAACCAACAATTTCAGCTTTTTCACCAAGCCCACCACCGTATTGCTCTAATTCATTACGAATTGTTGAATACGCATGTCCAACATCTTCCGTTGTTCCGTCGATGAGATGTAAAATGACTTCGCACCGTTCAACATGACCCAAAAATCGATGTCCAAGGCCCGCACCTTCGTGGGCATTTTCAATTAAACCAGGCAAGTCAGCCAAAACAAATTCTTGGTTATGCACATAAACGACGCCTAATTGTGGGGCGAGTGTTGTAAATGGATAATCTGCGATTTTTGGTTTTGCTCGCGTTACAGCTGCTAAAAATGTTGATTTACCAGCATTAGGAAGGCCAACAAGGCCTGCATCAGCAATGAGTTTTAGACGCATCCATACCCAGAGTTCTTCCGTTTCCCAGCCAGGAATTGTTTTTGTTGGTGCTTGATTTGTCGATGATTTAAAATGGGCATTCCCAAAACCACCATCACCACCGCGGGCAATAACGAATTGCTGCCCAGGTTCAACCATGTCAACAATTAAGTTTTCTTTTTCATCATCAAGGATTTGAGTGCCTACAGGCACTTTTAAAATTAAGGTCTTGCCATGGGCACCGGTGCGATTGCGCCCCGATCCATTACGCCCATGTTCAGCACGAAAGTGTTGCTGGTAACGATAGTCAATAAGGGTATTAAGATTTTCAACGGCTTCAATGATAATATCACCCCCTCGGCCACCGTTACCACCATCAGGACCGCCAAATTCAATAAACTTCTCCCGCCGGAAGCTGCAGCATCCATTGCCGCCTTTACCCGCGTGAAGATATATTTTTACTTGGTCTAAAAATTTCATTGGCTTAATTTCTTTAAATTGTATTCTCCTCTATAATTGATTTTAGCGTCAAATTAAAGAAAAAAGTTTTTTATTTTTGAAAAGTTATAGACAGTATTTCACGATGATTGTATATTGTAGAGAAACTTTTGAATATAAGGATATAAAATGACGAATCAATTATTAGCAAAAATCTTTGGTTTTTTTGCATTTGCATTGTTGGCTGTTAACCCAGTTGCAGCAGAATCTAAACAAAATGTGCCACAAAGCACTGAACAACAAGACAATCAAGACCAAGATTTAAGTTTAGAAATTCTTGAAGACGATGAAGTCATGCCAGACGCAGACTAAGTTTAGAACATTTATGCAACAACAAACAGTCCTTATTACAGGTGCTGCTCAGCGCATTGGACGTGCGCTGGCTCTTGACTTTGCAAGTCATGGGTTTGATGTGTGTATTCATTACCATCGTTCTAAAAATGAAGCAGAATCTTTGATAAAAGAGATTGCTCAACTTGGACAAAAAGCTTTTTTAGTTGATGCTGATCTTTCTAAAGAGCGAGAAGTTGAGCAAATCTTTCCAACTTTACTTCAACAAATTAGTTCGGTTTCAATTCTGATTAATAATGCTTCGACTTTTCAATATGATAATGTTAAATCAGCCGATGGCGATAGTTGGAATTATCATTTAGAACCAAACCTACGTGCACCTCTTATTTTGTCGCAGCATTTTGCAAAACAAACTCAATCAGGCTTAATTCTTAACATAATTGATCAACGTGTTTGGAATTTAACTCCCCATTATTTAACCTATAGCATCTCTAAATTTGGTCTATGGGGACTTACTCAAACCATGGCTTTATCGCTAGCGCCTAATATTCGCGTGAATGCTATTGGGCCAGGCCCGACATTAAAAAATGATACCCAAACAGAAGAACAATTTCAAGAACAGTGCCACAATACACCGTTGCATCGTGGAGGCAGCCTAAAAGACATCTGTGCTGCGGCTCAATTTTTATGGAATGCAGATACCGTTACTGGACAAATGATTGCTGTTGACGGGGGTCAACATTTGGGTTGGGCAACACCAAAAGACCTAAAGGAAAGAGACGATTGATGTTTTCCCCGAATGTTATTCGCTTACAAGGAAATGATGAGAAATCAACTAATATTTTAAATAATGAGTGGGTTATTTCAGTTCGTGAACTTGTTATTTTTTGTTCAATTGGCATTTTAGAGCATGAAAAACAAGCCAAGCAACCAGTCAGAATTTCCGTAAAATGCTATGCAACTCTTAATCAATCACAAAACAGTGATTTTAAATACATTTGTTATGATGATCTTATTCATAAAATTGAAGCATTTATGGGACAAGGGCACATTGACTTAATTGAATTTGCTGCGCAAGGAATTTGCAACTTGTGTTTTACATTTCAAAATGTCCATCGGGTATTTGTTAGTGTTGAAAAGACAATGATTTATCCAAATGTTACAAGTGTAGGAATAGAAATTGAACGAGTAAGGGAAATATACTCATTTTAAAAAGACTGAATCATATCGCAATTGCCGTACCTGACCTTGCCAAAGCAATTTCTTTTTATAGGGATGTGTTACAAGCAGTAGTTTCAGCGCCTGTGAATTTACCAGAACACGGCGTGATTACTGTATTTATTGATCTGGGAAATACGAAAATTGAACTGCTTCATCCTTCGGGAGAAAATTCACCTATTGCTGGTTTTTTGCACAAAAATCCAACCGGTGGGATTCATCATTTTTGCATTGAAGTTGAAGATATTCAAGCTACTGATAGCTATTTAAAAAAACAAGGTATTCGAGTATTAGGCTCACCAAAACCAGGAGCCCATGGCGCAAATGTGCTTTTTTTGCATCCAAAAGACTGTATGGGTTGTTTGGTCGAACTAGAAGAAACAAAATAGGATAAAGATATGCTTGTCGACAGTCATTGCCATTTAAATTTTCCAGAATTTAAGGATGATCTTCCTGAAACAATTAAGCGTGCATGGGATCAAGGAATCAAAACAATATTGACAGTTAATACAAAATTGTCAGAAGCGAGAGATCTTCAAAAAATTGCTGATACATACTCTCATGTGTTTTGCACAGTGGGCGTTCATCCCCATGATGCAGCTGGCTATGCAAAACCAGGATTAAAAGAACAAATAATACTTTTAGCAGAACATAAAAAAGTTGTTGCCATTGGGGAAACTGGCTTAGATTGTTACTATAACAAAAGCCCAAAAAACATGCAAATTGATTCTTTTGAGCAGCATTTAAGTGCTTCTATTGACCTTGATTTACCTGTTATTATTCATACCCGTGAAGCAGATGAAAATACCATTAAGTGCCTTAAAAACTTTCCTAAGGCGAAAGGGGTTTTCCATTGTTTTAGCGGTTCTGAAAACCTTGCACGACAGGCGTTAGACCTTGATTATTACATTTCTTTTTCTGGTATTTTGACTTTTAAAAAAGCAGAAGAATTAAAAGAAATTGCTAAATTTGTTCCCCTTGATCGTATTCTTGTTGAAACAGATTCACCTTTTTTAGCACCTATTCCACATCGAGGTAAACGCAATGAACCAGCTTATACAGCCCACACTGCCGAAGTTTTGGCTGAACTAAGAGGTATTTCATTTCCTGATATAAGTGAAGCAACAACGAATAACTTTTTTAAATTATTTTCAAAAGCAAAAGTATCCTCATCATGCGCATAACAATTCTTGGCTGTGGACCTTCTGGTGGTGTACCTTCAATTGCTGGTGAATGGGGGAGCTGTGATCCGAATAATCCACGTAATCGCCGCCGACGTTCTTCTATCTTAATTCAAAAAAATGATAAAAATATTTTGGTTGATGCTGGTCCTGATATTCGTGAACAGTTATTACAAGCTAATATTTGCCGTCTTGATGCTGTTATTTTAACACATCCTCATGCGGATCATATTCGAGGAATAGATGATTTAAAACGATTTTCTCATATAAATGAGAATCTTCTTCCCATTTATGCAGATTCTAAAACCCTACAAATAGTTGAAGTAGGGTACCCTTACGCTGTTCAGCAAATTGATAATCTTTATATCCCATTCTTAAGCCTTCATTCATTTTTTGGATCTTTTTTACAAATAGAAGGCATTGATTTTGTTGTTTTTCCACAAATCCATGGCAATATCCAGTCGTGGGGAATTCGAATTGATGATTTTGCTTATTCAACAGACTTTAATGATATCTCACAAGAGTCACTTGCACACTTATCTGGGCTAAAATGTTGGATTGTGGATTGCTTGCAATTTAAAGATCATCCAAGCCATTCTAGCTTTGCTAACACTATGAAATTTATTGAAAAAGTCAATCCAAATGAGGCAATATTAACGCATATGAATCAGGAACTTGATTACGAAAACTTGATAAAAATATTGCCAAAACAAATACGCCCAGGTTTTGATGGAATGAAAATGGAATTCAGTGGTGAAAAGATAATTTTTTATGATATAGTGAATTGAGTATATATACAGTGTAGTTTTGATATTAATAACATCCATGCCTTGTATGTTTATAAAAAATGCACAAATAGATAATGATAATAGAAAAAACATAATAATTTTTTAAAAATTTTGTTGTATTCACGGAAAAAATGCCTTGATAAAACAAAGGAAAATTTAGGTATTAATGAGTTTTGATAAAATAGGTTTATCTGAAAACCTTTTAAAAACAATCCGGGAAATCGGATATACGTCTCCGACGCCGGTACAAAAAGAAGCCATACCAGAGATTTTACAAGGAAGAGACATTCTTGCTTGTGCCCAAACTGGAACGGGTAAAACAGCATCATTTGCATTACCTATTGTGGATATTCTGCAAAATAGCCGTAAAAGAAACAGGCTTCCCCGCGCTATTATTTTAGCTCCCACGCGTGAACTTGCCGCACAAGTTGAAGAAAATATTATTCAATATGCAGCCAATACTGCGTTGAGTACAGTTTTGTTGGTTGGTGGTGAGATTGTCACTACTCAAGAACGCAAGCTAAAAAAAGGCGTAGATATTATTATTGCGACACCAGGGCGTATTATAGATATGTTTGAACGTGGACGTATGGTATTAACTGACGTTAAGCTTATCGTTATTGATGAAGCAGATCGTATGCTAGACATGGGGTTCATGCCGGATGTTGATCGTATCTTAGCAATGCTTCCTAGACTACGACAAACATTGTTATTCAGTGCGACAATTGCCCCAGAAATTGAACGGATTTCCAAACAATATCAAATTAACCCCAAGCAAATTACCGTTACACGTACATCCAAAACAGCTGATACTATTGACCAGCATGCTGTGTATGTTGAGCCGGGTAATAAACGCAAAGTTATGCGACAAATTCTTGTTGATCATCCAAAAGATGAACCAACAATTGTTTTTTGTAATCGTAAACGCGATGTTGATATTGTAACTAAGTCATTAACAAAACATGGTTATGCCGCGCAAGCGTTTCATGGAGATATGAGTCAGCATGCACGTAATGAAGCTTTGGATAGCTTTAAACGTGGTGAATCGCGGATTCTGGTGACAAGTGATGTAGCCGCACGTGGTCTTGATGTGACGGGCGTAACGCTTGTTATCAATTTTGACATGCCGGTTAGTAATGAAGATTATGTTCACCGTATTGGCCGAACCGGACGTGCGGGCAAAAGCGGTAAAGCAATTATATTTGTTGCGCCTACTGAAAAAGGAAAGCTAAAAAGATTAGAACAGCTCATTAAAATGACAATTCCTTCGCTTACTATTGAAATGCCGAAGAAAGAGGAAATTGAGATAGAGGTGCCGACATCTATTGTTAAAGAGCGCCCTCAAAAAGTAAAAACTCAACATCGTTCAGAGCGATCAATAAAAGAAGAAGAAACGACCCCGAGTATTGGCCCAATTATCGGATTTGGTGATTTCATCCCGGCCTTTATGCTGGTTGATCCTTATAGCAAAATCACACCAGCGCCAATTGTCTAAAAAGAATAGGAGGAGGCCTGCCTCCATCAGTTCAGTAAATACCAAATTCCTATAAATTCGAGATTAAAAAAGGGAATCATTTTCAACAATGATTCCCAGCTGCAAAGCCCGATGCCCAAGCCCATTGAAAATTATATCCACCCAACCAGCCCGTTACATCCACAACTTCACCAATAAAAAAGAGATTGGGTATTTTTTTACATCCCATTGTTTTGGAAGATAATTCGTTGGTATCAACCCCACCAGCTGTAACTTCGGCTTTTTGATACCCTTCGGTTCCACTAATAGGCACTTGAAAATGATGAAGTTTGTTAGCAATTAATAAAAGGTTTTCTTTTTTAAGATCAGTAATGCTTTTATTGAAATCAAGGATGGTGATCAAATTATCAACTAAACGATTTGTCAGGTGCGCCTTTAAATAATTTACAGGTGTTTGTTTGTTATGTTTATCTGCCATAAATTGTGTTGCTAAATCAATGTCTGGCAGTAAGTTGATGCTAATTTGTTCGTTGTGATCTTTTTCTAGGTAAGAAGAGATTTGTAAAATAGCAGGCCCACTTAACCCACGATGGGTAAACAAGATATTTTCACAAAATTGTGTTTTCTTATAGCTGACAATCGACCGATTTGACACCCCACTTAAATGAGTAAACAACGAACGCCCTGACTCTGCCACAACCAGGGGGACAAGCGCTGGTTTGGTTGGAATGATACTAATGTCAAATTTCTGAGCAATACGATAACCAAGATCACTCGCACCTATTTGGGGAATGGAAAGACCACCACTGGCTACAATCAATGATTCAGCTTTAAAATAACCATTATTAGTCGTTATATCAAAATGCATACTTTTTGAAACGTCACTCACATGACAATTAAGCTTAATTTCAACGTTGTACTGGTGACATAAATCAAGCATCATATCAATAATTTGTCGTGATGAACCATCACAAAACAGCTGCCCTAATGTTTTTTCGTGATACGCGATTTGATAAGACTCAACCAGCTTGGTAAAATCAAACGGTGTATAATTTGCCAGCGCTGATTTAACAAAATGAGGATTTTGACAAATATAATTTTTACTGGACGCATGTATGTTAGTAAAGTTACATCTCCCCCCACCAGAAATTCTTATTTTTTCCCCAATTTTCCCTGTATGCTCAATAAGAAGAACTTTTTTTCCGCGTTGTCCAGCCCACGCAGCTGCCATTAATCCCGCAGCCCCACCACCAATGACAATGACGTCATATTTAGAATTATTCATACCGTAAGCACACCAACAAAAGTTAAAAAGTTTTAGTTTTTAATGTATAGGGAGATGCTTTAAAGATGCAACAAATATAAAAATGAATAGAACGCTAAGGGCAAGAAAATGAGGATATATAAGGCTTTTCTTATCGCTATAGGCTTATTGAATTCTATTTTACTAGAACCTAGTTGGGGGGCACCTCAGTTAACTATTATTTCAGTAACAAATTCTGGGTTCAAAGGTGATGCAGATCAAATAAAAGGAATAGAACGCGCACTCTCTACCCTAGCTAAGGCTCAAAAACGCGATGTGAGGTTAGTAGAAGCAGACATAACTAATGTTATTGCTATTGATTCAGCTTTCCAATCAGACTCTCAAGTTGTTGTTATTAGTTCTAATGATTATGGTATTGATACCTTAAAAACTTTTCACAGAATTAATAAAAAATTTTTAGGAGTTATTACATCTCATCAATATTTTTCAAAGTTAAATGCAGTAATAACATCTGCAAAACAATCTGGCGTAACAATTGTTGCCCTTCCAAACCATGCCGTAACACCTCAAATAAAAAATAGCTTTAACCAAACATTCATTAAGTTAGTTGAAACAGTAGGCGTTGCCCAAAATTTAATTCCTGCTGATTGCGATAAAAGTTTTAATCAAAATTCTACAGATATTATAGGTGCAAATAATCCTAATACAAAATATCTCTTGGTTGTTTTAAGTGGTGACACCCAAAATACAGATGGAAAAACCTGGTCTTATTATTCTACAGAGGATACAGAACAATTAGCAAAATTTATCGCAGCCAGAGCAAAGCGTGATCATTTAAAGATTTTGATTACTAATGGCCCGCGTACCGGAAAGTTTGATCCTGTTACAGGAAAAGAAGCTAAAGTTCACAAAAATGGAGTAGTTGATCTTGTTACTCAAAAATTTTTAAAGACGCTTAAAGAAGAACAATTAACAGATGAAGAGTTTCAATTGTTTAATTTTCAATTCGGTAAGTCAAGCGATTTTAGTAGGCTTATTGGCGCAGTGCGAGCACACCCAGGCAGTCAAGCCTTTATTGATGGCGGCTCGACAAGTATGATATCACAAGCTGTTGCCAACCTTTCAGGCAAAGTGCCGATTGCTGTATATCAGCACAATGCAATGGGAGCAGCGCATAATGAACATGTGAAGCAAGAATATAATGCTGGTCGAGTTGCTTTGTTAACAGCAAACATGACATTTATGCCCCCTAAAAATAGATTAAAATCACAAGCCAAATCAGCCGAAGAAATCATTGCTGAAAAGATAATACAAGAGATAGGTTGCTCTACACAGTAGGTTTTATTTATCAGTTTTTTCAAAGAATTAGTACGCTTTATAGTGTTTTCTAAATATCTATAATTTTTCATTGTTTTGAAAGAATTAACTCTAAAATTGCAAACCTATGCATTAGTAATTTATTAAGGATTTTATATTTATAATAAAAGAAGATAAAACTATGCTTAGGTGTAATCATGACTAATGCAACAAAACAATGCCCTATTTGTAACTTCACCTTAAAAGAACACGATGAAGTTAAAAAAGAAAAACACATCAAAGTTCGTTGTCATGAGTGCGGTTATTATGACATGAAAATAGAGTGTGCAAAAGATTTTAGGCGTAAATTCTTATGTTTCGACGTATCAACCGTTGGTGGACGTGAACTGTACGAACATAATTTACGTCTTATTCGGGCTTATCTAGTGCGCCACCAACAAGAATTGATTGGCACTGAAACAATCCAAGATATTGTTGGTCTTTACGTGCCACGCGCCTAATTAAAAAACAAGGAGGGATTTTTCCTCTTTGTTTTTTTTATTAACCACTCATTTTGGTCACGCCTTGAACGGCTAAAAGTTGTGCTCTTAACCCTTGATCCATCTGACATGATTTAATATTTCGAATTGAAACAAGCGTATCATTTGCTAGTTTTAATTCAATCTTCAAAGCTGTCTTCCCCGCAGGTGCGGCTAAAAGAATACGTTTTAAATGATCCACATTAAGTTTTTCTTCTGCATGCAGCGTAAGGTTAGGTGTGCTGGATTGAATAATTGTATCTAGAATTTCAATCGACTGTGCAATAATGCGCGATGTTTCTCCCTCAATTCTTACAAGTGCACTAATGCTAAAGGCTGTTCCTGCAATAAGTAAATCTCTGGCTCTTGCAAATACTTCTGAGAAAACAGCGATTTCAAAAACACCATAAGGGTCAGATATTTGCAAAAATGCAAACTTTTGCCCAGTTTTAGACGTACGTTCTTGTTTGACTAACAATACTCCCGCTAGACGGATAGTTGAGCCATCTTTTACGTCAGCAATATCTGTGCTTTTAAGAATTGAAAGCCGAGATAGTGTATCTCCATAAATTTTGAGGGGATGAGAGGATAGGTAAAAACCAAGAGCATCAAATTCTTTTTGCAATTTTTCTAAAGCACCCCAGGGATCAACAACTGATAAGCCTGTTTGATAATGGGTGAGGGGCGTTGTTGATGTGCCAAATAAACTGGCTTGTTGATTTTTCTTTTCTGATTGAATAAGTTGAGATTGTTTAAGTAATAGTTCTATATTGGTATAAAGCTGAGCGCGATTATTAGTTAGACAATCAAAAGCCCCAGCAGAAATGAGATTTTCTAACAACCTTTTGTTAACAACCTTGCCATCAACACGGTTAATAAAATCAAAGATATCCTTAAATTCCCCATTTTTTTCACGCTCATGAACCAACAATTCCATGGCTTGTTCGCCGACATTTTTTACAGCGGCCAAAGCATAACGAACACCGTCATTTTCAACACTGAAATCGGCATTTGATTTATTAATATCTGGCTGATAAAGAGGAATTTTACTACGTTCAATATCTTGACGAAACACATTCAGTTTGTCTGTATTTTGTCGCTCATACGTCATGGATGCAGCATAGAATTCTTTTGGATAATTAGCTTTTAAATATGCTGTTTGATATGTTAAAAGCGCATAAGGTGCTGAATGTGATTTATTAAATCCATATCCCGCAAATTTGGCCATTTGTTCAAAGATTTGGCGCGCAACCGCCTCTTCAACACCCCGCTTCATGGCACCGTCAACAAATAATGTCTCTTGTGCATCCATTTCCGATTTAATTTTTTTACCCATTGCTCGGCGCAATAAATCAGCAGCTCCCAGAGTGTAGCCACCAAGAACTTGCGCGATTTGCATTACTTGTTCTTGATAAACCATCACCCCGTACGTTCCTTCTAGAATAGGAACAAGTTCAGGGTGAAGATAAGTTACCTGTTCATGACCATGTTTACAGGCTAAGTAACGTGGAATGTCATCCATTGGCCCAGGGCGATACAAAGCCACCAAGGCAATCAAATCCTCAAATCGGTCGGGACGCAATTTTTTTAAAACATCTCGCATCCCCGCACTTTCAACCTGAAAGATACCAACTGTTTCCACGCGTCCCAATAAGTCAAAGGTTTTAGGGTCATCTAGGGCAATCTGTGAGATGTTAAGTTCAACCCCGGCATTACCAACTAGCTCACAACATTTTTGAATGACCGTCAGCGTCTTTAGCCCCAAAAAGTCAAACTTCACCAAACCTGCCATTTCCACATACTTCATGTTGAACTGTGTAGCGGGCATTTCTGATCGTTCATCTTTATAAATCGCAACCAATTCTGAAAGTGAACGATCTGCAATAACAACACCAGCTGCATGTGTAGAGGCATGACGATAAAGGCCTTCTAACATCATCCCCATGTCGATAAGCTTTGCAACCGTATCATCTGCTTTTCGTGCTTCATTCAGTGCTGGTTCAATTGTCAACGCTTGTTCAAGGGTGATGGGGTTGGCGGGATTATTGGGAATAAGCTTTGAAATACGGTCAACCTGACTATAAGGCATTTGTAGAACACGCCCAACATCGCGCAAAACTGCCCGTGCCTGAAGTTTACCAAAGGTGATGATTTGAGCCACGCGATCTGCACCGTATTTATCTCGAACATAGGCAATGACTTCATCACGTCGTTCTTGACAAAAGTCGATATCAAAGTCTGGCATTGAAACACGTTCTGGATTCAAAAATCGTTCAAATAACAAGCTAAAGCGAATCGGGTCAATATCGGTAATTGTAAGAGCCCAGGCGACAAGCGAGCCTGCGCCCGAACCACGACCTGGTCCAACGGGAATCAATGCATTTTTTGCCCACTGAATAAAGTCAGAAACAATCAAAAAATATCCAGGAAATCCCATTGTTTCAATAATGGAAATTTCGTAAAGCAACCGGTCATAATACAGCGATTGTTTTTTCTTTTTTTCTTCTTCAGAATCTGTTGAAAGATAGACTTGATTGTTCAGGCGTTCTTCCAGCCCCACTTCCGCTTTATAACGCAATTCTTCTGATTCTGTTTTCCCTGATGTACAGGGAAAAGCAGGCAAAATGGGTTTATGAGGAAGGGGACGATACGCGCAACGCTGGGCAATTAAAACCGTATTTTCAATAGCTTCTAGAATATCACTAAACAATTCTACCATTTGTTTGGTTGATTTAAAATAATGATGCGGCGTTAGACGGCGGCGATTTATTTCACTAACATACGTTCCCGCAGAAATACATAACAACGCATCGTGAGCCTCGTGCATTGATTTAGTCGAAAAATAAACATCATTAGTTGCGACTAATGGAATATTGAGTATGTCCGCTAAATTTAACAAGTGCGGTTCTATTTTTTCTTCTTCTGGTAAACCGTGGCGCATTAATTCTAAATAAAGCCGGTCGCCAAAACTATTTTTAAGACGGACAAGTTCGTTTGTCGCTGATTCATGCTGATCCTCATAAAGAAGCCTACCAACAGCTGATTTCAAAGACCCGGTAAATAAAATTAGCCCTTCATTATTATCTAAAAGTTGTTGTAGAGTAATTTGAGGGTCTTGTCCTGCATCAACTTCTAAGTAAGAAGCAGAAATAAGACGCATTAAATTTCGGTATCCCACCTCGCTTGTAACAAGTACTAATAATTCATCTGTAAGAGTAATTAAGCCTTGGGAAGAACCTTCTCTTGTTATGCGTAGCAACGCACCACAAAGAGGTTGAATGCCGGCATCTGCAGCTGCCATGGAAAATTCTAACGCCCCAAATACATTAACAGTATCGGTCACAGCGACTGCTGGCATGTTATTTTTTTTGCAGATTTTTACCAAATCTTTTATTTTGACAGCTCCCTCAGCAAGGGAATAAGCGCTATGAACGCGTAAATGAATAAAGTCCATGAAGCTCAAATATAAATTTTCAGTGATTAAGCCAGTTTTACTATGATTAAATATTTGTCGTCAACCTCTATACTCAATTGATTAGATTTACCTTTATCACGAAGAGTATATTAAAGATTTTTAAAAGCTGATTTCCCTGGGTAAACAGCTTGCAGCCCCAATTCTTCTTCAATGCGAATCAGCTGATTATATTTAGCGATACGATCGGTACGTGAAAGAGAACCTGTTTTTATTTGACCACTATTGGTTGCAACGGCAAGATCAGCAATGGTTGTGTCTTCTGTTTCGCCAGAACGGTGGGAAATGACATATGTATAACCAGCGCTACGTGCAAGGCGAATGGCGTCCAGTGTTTCTGAAAGTGTTCCAATTTGGTTAAGTTTTACCAACAAAGAGTTGGCCACTTTTCCATTAATTCCCTTAGCCAAAATAGTTGGGTTGGTAACAAATAAATCATCACCAACTAATTGAACCTTGTGTCCTAATTGGTCTGTAAGTGCTTTCCAACCATCCCAATCATCTTCAGCAAGACCATCTTCAAGAGAAATAATTGGATATTTTTCAATAAGTTCTGCGTAGTAATCAACCATTCCTTGAGCGCTTAATATTTTATCTTCCCCTGCAAGATGATATTTACCATCTTTGTAAAACTCACTTGCTGCCACATCAAGAGCAATTGCAACCTCAGCACCTGGTTCATAGCCTGCAACTTTGATGGCTTCTACAATGTAATCAAGTGCTTCTTTACTGCTTTGAAGGGCAGGGGCTAAACCACCTTCATCACCAACATTTGTATTATACCCACCATTTTTTAACAAAGATTTCAAAGTATGAAATATTTCAGTGCCAATTCGAATTGCTTCGGCAATAGAATTTGCGCCGATCGGAACAATCATAAATTCTTGAATATCAACAGGATTATCAGCATGAGCCCCACCATTAATAATATTCATCATTGGCACTGGCAAAATATGTGCTTCTATCCCACCAAGATAGCGATAAAAAGGCATGTGATGTGAATGAGCCGCTGCTTTCGCAACAGCTAAACTAACGCCAAGAATTGCATTCGCACCTAGATGCGATTTATTCGGTGTTCCATCAAGATCAATCAATGTTTGGTCGATTAAACGTTGTTCATAAGCATCCATCCCCTGCAAGGCTGGAAAAATAATATGCTCAATGTTAGTGACAGCTGTTTTTACACCTTTTCCAAGGTACCGACCATTATCTTGATCGCGCAATTCAACAGCTTCATACGCACCCGTTGAGGCACCAGAAGGAACAGCAGCACGACCAAACCCACCGTCGGTTAAGAAAACATCAACTTCAACTGTTGGATTGCCACGGGAATCAAGAATTTCGCGCGCTAAAATATTTAAAATTTCTGTCATTTTTAAAGAGCCTTTGTCAGTGCATCATACTGTTTAAGTTGAGTGAGCAATTTTTCTACATCTTTTAGTTTTAGCATGTTAGGGCCGTCACTTGGTGCATTATCAGGATCTTGATGAACTTCAATGAAGAGAGAAGATATCCCAACAGCTATCGCAGCGCGGGCAAGAATAGGAACAAAATGACGCTCACCACCTGATGATTCACCCGCGCCCCCTGGTTGTTGTACGGAATGCGTTGCATCAAACACAATTGGGTAACCTGTTTTCGCCATAATTGGCAAAGAACGCATGTCAGACACAAGCGTATTATACCCAAATGATGCACCTCGTTCGCAAAGCAGAACCTGTCGATTCCCAAAGGTTTCCATTTTTTTAACAACGTTTGTCATATCCCACGGCGCAAGAAATTGCCCTTTTTTGATATTGACGATTTTGCCAGTAGCTGCTGCAGCTTTTAATAAGTCTGTTTGACGACATAAAAAAGCAGGAATTTGTAAAATATCGACAGTTGAGGCAACAATACCGCATTGTTCAGCGCTGTGAACGTCTGTTACAACCGGACATCCTACTTTGCTTTTAATCTCGGCAAAAACATCAAGACTTGCTTCTAACCCCAGGCCACGTTCGCCGTTACCGCTCGTGCGATTGGCTTTATCAAAAGAGCTTTTATAAATAAATGGAATGCTCAGCTTATCTGTGATTTCTTTTAAAGCCAGTGACATTTCTAGCGCATGTTGACGGCTTTCTAAAACGCACGGGCCCGCAATGAGAACAAATGGAAGATCGTTTCCAAAAGTTATATTTTCATTAACTTTGATATGAATAGGATGAGTCATTAGATCAAGCGCTCCTGTTGAATAGCGGCTTTAATATAGGAAACAAAAAGAGGATGTGGTTCAAAAGGTTTTGATTTTAATTCTGGATGAAATTGCACAGCAATAAACCAAGGATGATCGCGCCGCTCAATAATTTCTGGTAAAGCTTTATCAGGAGAAACACCCACAATATATAAGCCTACTTTTTCCAAAGCCTCACGGTAAGTCATATTGACTTCATAACGATGACGATGACGTTCTTGAATGATTGTTGTTTGATAAATTTGATGCGCTTTAGAATCGGGTGTTAAAAGACATTCATATCCACCTAGCCGCATGGTTCCTCCCATGTTTTGACTAGCTTCTCGTTTGCTTAATTTATCAGCATCTAACCATTCTGTAATTAAACCAACAACAGGTGTACATGCCTCACCAAATTCCGTTGTTGATGCATCTGAAATGTGTAGAAGGTGGCGACATGCCTCAATCACAGCCAATTGCATACCAAAACAAATGCCAAAATAAGGAATGTTTTTTTCGCGTGCATATTGAATGGCGCGAATTTTCCCTTCAGATCCACGTTCACCAAATCCGCCAGGTACAAGAATACCATTGACACCAATCAACGATTCTTCCAATAGCTCTAGGTTGTCAGAATCTATCCAGGTAAGGTTAACTTTTACTTTATTAGCAATACCGGCATGAATTAATGATTCACGAAGCGATTTATAGGCATCAAGGAGTTGCACGTACTTGCCCACAATGGCAATTGTTACCTGACCATCTGGGTTGTGAATATGATCAATAATCCGATGCCATCTTGAAAGGTCTGGGGCGGAAGCCTGTAATTTGAAATGCTCACAAACTGCTGTATCTAAACCATTTTGATGATAAACAATAGGGGCTTCGTAAATAGTTTTAAGATCAGCAGCTTCAATCACCCGTTCAGGCTTAACATTACAAAAGAGACCCAGTTTTTTACGTGCGTCTTCAGGAATAGTGCATGAGGAACGACACAATAAAATATCTGGCTGAATCCCCACACTCAATAATTCTTTAACAGAATGTTGTGTTGGCTTTGTTTTTATTTCACCTGCTGTGGCAATATAAGGTAATAAAGTTACATGGGTAAATAAAGTTTTTTCAGTACCCAAATCATTTCTTAATTGGCGGATTGCCTCAAGAAATGGAAGACTTTCAATATCACCAACTGTGCCGCCGATTTCACAGATAACAAAATCAGCATTGTCGGTATGCGATAAAATAAATGATTTAATCTCATCAATGATATGAGGGACAACCTGAACTGTTGCCCCTAAATAATCGCCCTGGCGTTCTTTGGTCAACACAGACGAATAGATTTTTCCTGTTGTTACGCTGTCTGTACGCCTAGTTGCCACCCCTGTAAAACGTTCATAGTGCCCTAAATCAAGGTCTGTTTCGGTACCATCATCGGTTACATAAACTTCACCATGTTGAAAAGGGCTCATCGTGCCCGGATCGATGTTAAGATATGGGTCAAGTTTGCGAAGTCTGACAGTATAGCCACGCGATTGAAGAATAGCACCAAGTGCTGCTGCTGCTAAACCTTTTCCAAGGGAAGAAACAACACCACCAGTAATAAATATAAACTTAGACATTAGACTATTAACTGCCTCTTAAACTTCGAATACTTATTTTTCTTTTTAGACCTAAGTTTTTTTTATGATCTTAATGTTTTGGCGTTTCAAGCGGAGCTGTTTTTGGTTTCTCATCAGTTATTGTATTAAGAATAGATGCATCTTTATTCACTTGATGTTTAGAAATAGCTCCCATTAACAAGCAATTAACGAAAAACAAAGTGGCTAAAACACCAGTGGCACGCGTTAACAAGTTAGCTGTGCCACGCGCAGTAAACATATTATTAGAAGAGCTACCACCGCTGCCAAGACCAAGGCCACCACCTTCACTGCGTTGCAATAAGATAACGCCAATCAAGGCAAGTGTGATGATAACATGAATGAAAAGCAAAATGTTCATGAAGAAAAAACCCGAGACATTAAATTAACCTTATGACCTTTGTAAGGGATTTTCACAAAGATTTCTAGTTCTTTTTTAGTTATATATTCGTTCCACTTCAAATAATCAAACCTGTATCTTTAGATTATCATCCTCGGATTTGCCTAGAGGATGACAGTCAAAAAAAGTCATAGAATGACATTTTTTTATCGTCAAAAATCAAATCGAATTAAAGGACTAAAAACATCACTTGACAAATAGGATGATATTAAATCCATGGAGGAACCATCTTTGCTATAAACAGTTCTTAAAATTGATGCGTTATCTTTATTATAAACAGTCTTTAAAATTAGTGACCCATTTTTTCTATAAAAAATCTCTGAAATTGGTGTTCCATCTTTTAGACAATCAATCTTTATTGATGTTGCATTTGTCGTACTTGAAATTGAATATGTACCGTCATTTTTGATGTTAATCATGAAAGTAGTATGATTACCTATTCGAATCGTCATAAAAGAAGGCGATCCATCTGTGTTCCTATAAAATGTTTCTGGAGTTATTTGCTGACCACGGGAATTCAGATATGGAAATTCTATAATTGAGTGTGAATGGCCAATAATACCATGGGATGGGAAATCTACAGTTAGCTGTCTTCCATTATCTCTAAAGATATTTACTTTTCCCTTATTCGGATATTTATATGCAGCATATCCGTTTTTATCATCATTATGCTGACATATAAGACACATAGATCCATATTTGTATTGGGGTTCTAGCATCTTATTTGTTATAGAAAAATCGGCTGTAGATAAAGTTATTTCATCTGAGGAAGATATACTTGCCTTGTATGGTGTTATGGAGGATAAAATTTGACGATTTTCAAAGTATTTAATAGTTATTTTTGGAGTCTCTCCATTTTCTTCAAACGTCATTGTTGCTTCTGATGTCTTTCCATCTGTGTTGAATCTAGTGACTGATTCCAACGTTTTTCCATTTGCTGCGTAAAGCATTTTCGCAATTGGTATTCTGTTTGCATTGGATTCAATCTTTGATATTAAGAGCCCATTTTCTCCAAACGTCATTGTTGAAGAGGTACCATCCTCTCTGTACACAGTTTTTTAGATGGCGTCTTTCCATTTGTGTTGAATTTAGTGACTGATTTCAGCATTTTTCCATCCACATCAAATACAGTGATTAATGCTGGCGTCTTTCCATCCGCACCATACATAATAGTAAATGTTGGTGTTTTTTCATCTGCTGCATAAAAAGTCTCTGAAACTAAGATTCCTTTTTTTCTGTATTCAGTCTTTTTAGATGAAGCAGATCTATCAAATTGATCCTCTGAGTATTCATCACCTACTGTGTTGAGCATGAAACGCTCTTTACAGTTGGGGCTTCTTCTGCTGCAGCAAGAGAGTCTTGTTGCATAGTTTCTGCTGGTATCAGAGCTATTTTTGTATGATCCAGAATAATCTCATCGTTCATTGAAAACACATAATTAGTGGTACTAATCAAGACACATAAATTAACGAGGATTCGTTTTAAAATCATAGTCGTATACTCTCTCTAGCTTTAAAAGCCAACTTTTTCATCTCGAAAAATGAAAGCGATCTTTTATTTTACCAATAGTTGTAAAATATAAAACATAGATAAGTAACCATTTTTTGAATTTCAAGAATTTTTTTTTGAGATAATACTAATCACGAAGCAGCACGCAAATAAGAAAGAGTATTAAACATTTCTACAAAGTTTGGAAAGCTTGATCGAACACTATCACCACCATGGATAATCACGGGATTACGAGCTGATAATCCCATAATATAAAAGGCCATAGCAATACGATGATCGCGCCCTGCATTAATGGTGGTTCCACCAAAAATAGGTCGAGGCTCTATGCCTTTGATAATCAAACTTTCATCTTGAATATGCGCTTCAATACCGCATAAGTTTAGGTTGCGATAAAGAGCATTTAATCGATCACTCTCTTTATAACGCAATTCTCTTAAGCCATGAAAAACAGATGTGCCTTCTGCAAAAGCAGCAGCTACAGCAAGAATTGGATATTCATCAATAAGTGCAGGGACATCAGCACTTTTAATAATACATGGTTTAGTAATGCTACTAGAAACTTCAATGTCGGCAATTTCTTCAAAGCATTCTGTACGAATGTTTTCAACTTTAATTTGTCCGCCCATTTCTTGCAAAATACTGAAAATTCGGCTTCGGAAGGGGTTCCAAGAAATATTTTCGATACGAACTTTTGAATATGGACAAATCATTGCTGCAACAGCAATATAAGCAGCAGCAGAAGGATCGCCTGGAATTACAATATCTTTATCAATTTGCGTATGGCCACTTTCAAGTAATTGATAACGAATCGGATAATCCAAATATTGCAATAATCTTTCTGTATGATCACGTGTTTGAATGGGTTCAATAATACGTGAAATGCCTTTCGTATTCATTGCCGCGAGAATAATTGCTGATTTTACCTGAGATGAAGCAACAGGAATGACATAATCAATCGGATGAAGATTACTTGATCCTTTAAGAGTAAGAGGTAGAGTGTTTTCTTGTGTTGCATCAAATTGGCAACCGAATTCAATCAACGGTGTCATCACGCGACGCATGGGACGTTGTGTCAGAGAAGAATCGCCATACATCATAACGTTCAAAGGTGTAGAAGCAAGAAGACCACATAAAAGTCGAGCAGTTGTACCAGAATTTCCCAAATACAGCGGATTAACTGGCTGATTAAAATGCCAGCCCCCTAAGCCATGAATTTGCCTGATGGTTGTTGTCTTTTGAGTAATTTTAACACCTAAGTTTTTAAGTGCAAGTTCAGTATGCTCAACATCTTCACCAACGTTAAGGCCTGTAAGCTGCGTTACACCCTTAGCCGTAGCTGCCAACACAAGAGCACGATGAGAAATTGATTTATCTCCAGGCAAGCCACTTTCAGCGTTAATAACACCATTTAAATGACTCTGACGAAAAGATGTTAAAATATTTGATGTTTTCATTGTGGCTGCTTGTATTTCTTATGTAATGTATGTTTTATAGTACTTTTATAAACTAAAATAGATATTTTTTTTTAAATTTAACCATTTTTATTTTTGTTATATACTCTTCGTGATTGGAAAGGTGGACTTATAGCATCGAGATTTGAGGCGATTTTTTTGGTTGACCGACAATGCGAGTAGGCTCTGCCTGCGGAGGTCAACCAAAAAAAAGAGCCCAAAGGTCGATTGATAGAAATTCACTTTTTCATTCATGATGAGTATACAGCTCATCTCAAAAGATTTTCAAGTTTAGCATAGACTAAAAAACTTGTTTTTGAGTTTCGATGACGATAATATGGCAAATCGCATTAATTAATTATTAATTTGTTAGCAGGAGATTGGATGTGGTCAAAGTAGCGTGGGGGGTAAAAAGAACCTGTCAAAGCTGTAGTTCGCGGTTTTATGATTTGCAACGCTCACCCATTACGTGCCCTAAATGTGGCAGTATTTATGAAATTTTAACAACAACAAAGCGTAGTCGCAATCGTGCATCTCAAGAAACTGCAAAAATTCTACCTTTTGGCACTGAAGAAGAATTACTCGGCGCAGTTCTTGATATTGAAGTTGATATTGAAGAATCTATAGACGACGAATTACTTGAAGATACGTCTGATTTAGATGAAGATCTTAACGAAATGGCTGATGTCGTTGAAGTTGAAAAAGAAGATATTTAACGTTTTTTTCAATGACAAAATATTTAATTGTTTTGTCATTGAAATACTTGGTTATTTATAAGCCATTTATTTGAGGATAGTAGTCACCACCTTCCATAGAAATCATATGGGGAATGACAGGGTAAGGGCCGATTCCACTTCCTGATAAACTGGTATTATGAATAAAAAATTCATGCGCATCAAACGAACTTTCTGCTTCATTAAATAAAGGAATATAAGTACCATCTGGCATTAATTTCCAACTATTTGCTGTATCATTTAAATTAGAAAACATAATTTGTTGCAAAATTTGTTGATGAACAGTTTGGTTTTCAATACTCACCATCAACTCAAGGCGAAAATCAAGGTTACGCGGCATCCAATCAGCTGACGAAATAAAGACTTTGGCTTCTGTTGAGGGCAACAAATCACCATTGCCAAAGCAAAAAACGCGCGCATGTTCTAAAAAACGTCCTACAATACTTTTGACAGAAATATTTTCAGATAATCCTGGAATCCCTGGGCACAAACAACACATTCCACGAATAATTAAGAAAATTTGTACCCCCGCGTTTGAGGCTTTATAAAGCGCATTAATTAGAGTCGAATCTGTTAGAGAATTCATTTTGGCCCAAATAACAGCTGGCTTTCCTAATTTAGCAAAATCGATTTCTTTATCAATCAATTCTAATAAGTTTTTCCTAAGGTTAAATGGTGCAACAGCAATGTTATCTAATTTATCAATTCGTGAATAACCTGTCATATAGTTAAAAATACAAGCTGCTTCATAACATAATTTTGGATTTGCTGTTAGCAAGGACAGGTCTGTATAAATGCGGGCAGTATTAGCATTATAATTACCAGTGCTAAAATGCGTATAGGTTTTAAGCCCAGTTGATTCTTTGCGAACAACAAGGCATAATTTTGCATGAGTTTTAATGCCAACAATTCCATAAACAACGTGAACACCTGCTTGTTCTAAGTCTTTTGTCCATTTAATATTCATTTCCTCATCAAAACGCGCTTTAATTTCAACCAGTGCGGTGACAGACTTACCTGCCTTTGCTGCATCAATAAGCGCAGCCACAATTGGTGAATTGTCACCAGTTCGATACAGAGTTTGCTTGATGGAAATGACTGATTTATCTTTAGCTGCTTGTTTTAATAGCATTAAAATAACATCAAAACTTTCATATGGGTGATGAACAAGAATATCTTTAATTCTAATAGATTCAAAAATATCATCGTTATTGTTGCGAATACGTTGAGGAGTTCGAGGAGAAAAAGCAGGAAACAGCAATTGTTTTTTTCCATAAATGCTAACCAGCTGTTGAATGTCGTTAATCCCCAAAACACCATCAATCACCAGCATATCATTTGGATTGGCATCAAATTGCTCCATCACATACAACCGCAAATGTTCAGGCATTCTCGCATTTACTGCCAGTTGAATCACATCACCATGCAATCGTTGTGAAAGGGCTTCTTCAAAGTCTACTCGCAAATCAGATGTGGAATGATTAACAGACATTTCTGCATTCCGTAAGATTCTAAATAATCCTTCTGCCAGAATAATATGATTTGAAAAAAGCTTATTTAGAAATAAAGTAATAACTTGCTCAATAAATATATAGCGAGTTTTTTCCCCAGGTAATTTGATAAAACGATCCAGGCTCATAGGTAAAGGAATAAAAGCATATACCGGGCTCATTTGATCTCTATCTTGCAATTGGACTACTACAGAAATTCCTTGAGAAGGAATCAGTGGAACAGGGTGCGAAGGATCGATCGCCATAGGAGTTAATACCGGGAAAATATTGGTAATAAAGTATTCTTCTAACCATTTTTTATCAATATCACTCAATTCTTTAGGAGAAATGATGTCAACATCATAGCTTCGTAATTCACGACGCAAATTGCGCCATTCATGACCCTGATGAGCCAATTGTTCCATAACACGGCTTTTAACCAGTGGAATTAATTGATGAATTTCTATGCCATCTATCGATTTTTCATGTTCGTTATGTATCAGCGTTTTATACAAACGCCCCAGTCGCACCATATAAAATTCATCTAAATTATTTGCCGAAATTCCTAAAAATCGAATACGTTCAAGAATTGGATACAGTTTATTTTTTGAAGCTGCATATACGCGTTCGTTAAAATCCAACCAAGAGATTTCTGGATTAAAATAAATAGGATTTTTGGATTCATGGGCTGCGTCATTCAAAAGTTGTTTTTTGAGCCTTTGACTGTTGGCGTTTTTTTTATTTAAGACGTCATTTGCCTCACTATTAGCGGGGTTTTTATGTTCAAAAATTTGTTTTGCTTTCATGTTTAAAGCTTCCTGTTTTTGAATCATTATCGATTTATGCTTCATTCGTATTAACTTCTTTACAGAGTCTATAAAATATTGGTTAAATTGTGTATAGTTTTATTATAGACCTGTAATAGTTAAAGAAAAGTTCAAAAATGAAAATATTATTGACCTTACGTCATGGCGATGCCATTCCAGGTGATGCAAATAACATTGACAAACAACGCCCCTTATCTGAAAAAGGGAAAAAAGAGCTTAAGCGTTTAAGAAAACAAGAACCTGACCTTTTTCAGAGTATTGATCTGATTTTGTGTTCCAGCTCTATTCGCACTCGGCAAACATTAGACTGCATCATGAAAGGGTTACCTGACCGAATAATGATTTGTTATTTGGATAACCTATATGACAGCAGTGTCGACACGATTATTCAAGAGGTTAGCCTCGTTGATAATAAATTCAAATCTATAATGGTTATTGGTCATAATCCAGAATTAACAACTTTGATGAATCGTGTATGTGAATATCAAGGATTACCATTGGATAAATCCATGACAACCGGCTCAATAAGTGAGTTTACTGTAAAAAATGAGTCTTGGGAAAAGCTAATAGTGCAAGACCTTAAATTTATGCGATTGCTTACTTCTAAAAATTAAATCGTTAAAGATTTACCCTGGCTGACCAGGGTAAATGAATTAACATTCTTTTTTAAAAAATGCTAAATTCTTAATATATTGGCCAACTCACCTAGCAATGATTTTTTTTGTTGTCTCAGACCAATGGTTTTAATTGCATGAAAATCATCGGACAAACCTAAGTTGGTATTAGTCAAATATTCTTCAGGAAGCCAGAAAAACCCTCGAGATTTCTTTCCTCCTAAAATTGTTGATGCCACCCCCCAGTCAGCGCCCCATGAGTTTGCAAATAAGTACATCATCGTGTTTTCTGTATGATTATATTGATATCCGATACATGGAACAGCATGCCCACCTTGAAGTTGTTCTTGATCTGTGTCAGGTATCGGAACAATACCTGTCTTTGTTACTTCTTCGCTTTCAAAGCTATCGTATACTTGGATTCCCAAAACAACAGGGTATCCTTTTGAAAGAATTGTTTTAATTGAAAGAGCATCTTGATTAACTATTAAAGTTTTGACTTGATCCAAGTCCATATGGTTCACTGCATCTTTATATCGGGCAACTGTTGGTTTAACACTTACAGCAGAAAGAGAGTTTTTATATGGATCCATTTTTTCTGAACATACCCCATAAGTACAAATTTGTGTAACTGCTTGAATTAATGTTGATCCACCATCATCGCCTTTTAAATCGCCATCTGCAATACGTTCAATCTGATAAAGAAATTGCGGAGACAATTCTGTATATGCGGTTTGAATAGCTTTTAATTTATCAGTTAATGACGCTGTTGAATGTAATTTCAGATACGCGGCCTCAGCTTCCATATTCATGCGAATTTCCATGGCTTGAGTTGTTGAAAAGCCTGTGCAAGCCCCAATATCAAATTGGTTTTTAATATGGTTAATATAGACAGAATGATTTACTTGTTTGGGAAGAGGATTTAGATGAGTCGCTGTATAGTGACGGATGCCATTTATCTCTCTCATATGTTCTTGCATTTCTTTATCTTCTGATGTTATCGCAAATCGATAATTTAAAGGATGTTGACGTGTAGAAGAACGTGAAGAAGATCCTACATCATACAGCTTAATAATATCACTATCTGCAGCATTTGTTATGTAGGTAGTGGAAATAAGAGCAAGTGCAATGGCGCTAATTTTTCTAAACATCTATATACTCCTGTGAAACTAAAAATTGTAAACGTTAAGGATGATATTTCCTCAGCTTCAGTTTCATCAGGAACAATTAAAAATCAGTAAATCGAAGACAAAATTTAAGTGTAAAAAACAGGCAATATACTAATAAAGCTTCATTATTAATTAATTAAAAGAAATTATATTAATAATTTATTAAGTTAATTAATATTTAATTTTTTAGCAGTAGGATACCCTCGTGTATTCAACCGATCAAAATACACATTTAGATCGCTTGGATATTTAATTACGAGGCGGTCAGGAATGTTCTCAGATTTAAAAAAATTATTTTGTGCGCTGATTTTAATTTCGACAACCCCACCATGTCTATGGATGATCCTTCAACGAGTGAAAACTCAAGCGGAAGCACCCCACGCAAATACACATTAAAATTCTCAATAGAACCACATAAACACCCATTACTCAAATATGAAAGCTCTCACAATCGTATGATTCTTCCTGTAGAAGTAGATATGCGACCTGAATGCCCGCCTATATATGATCAACTTAATATAGGTTCGTGCGCGTCTCAGGCCGGTGGTGCTGCAGCAGCCTATATTTTAAAAAACCAACAATCACCAACAGAATTCACGCCATCTACATTGTTTTTGTATTATAACACGCGTGTAAAAGAAGAAAGTGTAGATCTTGATAGCGGTACCACCATCGAAGGAGTCGTATGGAGTCTTGCTAAATACGGCGTTGCATCGGAAGTAGATATGCCTTATATAGATGATGAAATTGCGTTCAGAATGCCACCTTCTGAGATTGCGTATACTAATGCTTTGCAATACATGAATCTAGACAATCTTAGTTTATCCAGAGTTAGTCAAGATGCATATACAATAAAAAGCATTTTAGCCAACAGAATTCCCATTATTTGTGGACTTCAAGTTTACTCATCTTTTGAATCTCCTCAAGTAATGTCCACTGGTATTATACCAATCCCTAATACTAAAGTAGAAAAATATCTTGGTGGGCACGCTATTATGTTGGCAGGATATAATACCTCAAAAGGCGTTTTTTATGGCCGAAATTCTTGGGGTATACATTGGGGACAAAGCGGTTATTTTGAAATTCCAGAATCGTTTATTTTAAGTTCAAGACTTGCAGATGATTTTTGGAAGATTGAAAAAATTGGGCCAAAATCTTCTGATTTTGAAAGTCATGTTTCTTCTTTACCTGAAAAAAGTAGCTTTATTTTTGGAGACGATGGTTTAGATGAGGATAGTTTAGACAGATCAATCTAACTACATTGAAACCCAAAAACACTATTATGTCAGCTATATAATTTTATAGCTGACATTTTATTTAAATTTTTATACATAGCTCTCTTTTTATCAATTGAGGATAATATATGTATAAAATAAATACGTGTTTTTAACCATTTTTAAATGAGAAGACTGTTATCATTATAAATGAAAATAATTTAAATGAGATAAAGTATATCTGTACAGATTAAAATGAATAAAATCTTTAATATAAACACTTAAAAAAAGCGTTCTAGGTCTTTCAATATAAGGGGTATGCCCATGACTAAAAATATCAATAAAATTCAAGATATTGTCGATGAGTATGATGTTTTTATTATTGATCTATGGGGTGTTCTGCACAATGGTATTAAAGTTTTTTTACCAGCATTAAATGTTTTAGAAAAATTAAAAAAAGCTCATAAAACTGTTTATCTTTTGACTAATAACCCTAAAACAAATATTGAAAATATTGTTAAATTAGAAGGAATGGGATTATCGCGCAATCTTTATACAGACCTAATTTCAGCAGGTCAAAAATGCTTAGAGATGTTTTCATCACATCTTATTCTTCCGAGCCATCCACGACCGCTTAAGGCATTTATCATTGAAGATGATGATTTTATGTGTCTATGGACTCAGGATGCACAGCTTAAAAAGGTTAAAAGTTTAGAAGAGGCCGATTTAGTTTTAGGGTTTCATATTCCTGAAGATTCTATTGACATCACCCATTATAAGCCAACATTACAACAAGCACTTGATCATAACCTGTTATTTGTTTGTGCAAATCCTGATATGTACGCAACTAGATATGGCAAACAATTGGCAAGAGTAGGCTTACTTGCAAGATTATACGAGGAAATGGGTGGAGACGTTGTTTATATTGGTAAACCTCATCCACTAATTTATACTGATATTTTGATAAAGCACGGTAATGAAAAAATTTTAATGATTGGTGATTCATTAATTACTGACATTAAAGGTGCAAATGAAATGGGTTTTGATGGAATGCTTATCTCTATGGGAAATCATAAAGAGGAACTTTCGCAAATTGATGAAAAAGATTGGAAATCTTATTTTTATCAAAAGGGAATCATGCCTACTTTTATCACGCCCCAGTTGTTTTGGTAAAAATCAGTTGTGAGAGGGAGCAACAATGATTCCAACAGTTTATTCAAACTTAACAAATGATCAACTTATTGAATTATCAATTCAAAATGGGGAAGGGGAACTTGCAAGCAATGGGGCTCTTACTGTTAACACAGGTGAAAAGACGGGTCGTTCACCAAAAGATCGTTTCATTGTTAAAGATGCTATTACTGAAACAGCCGTTGATTGGAGTGTTGTCAATCAACCTTTTACAACACAAGATTTTGATAAATTATGGCACGATGCCTGTCAATCTTTAGAAGAGCATGATATTTATGAAACAATAAGTCAAGTAGCTACGCATCCAATCCACCGTCTTCGCGTAAAAGTCAGATGTAATTTAGCGTGGCATGCCCTTTTTTGTAATACTCTATTTCTTAAGCTTAATGAAAAAAGCGAAGATTACGATTGGATATTAGTCAATGCTTCTCATTTTAAATTTGATGGTGCAACCTATAACTTACCACGTTCAGTTGCTATTATTCTAGATTTTACCCAACGAAAGATTTTGGTTTGCGGTACTTTATATGCAGGCGAGATGAAAAAAGCCATGTTTTCGGTGTTAAATTTTATTTATCCAGAAAAAAGCATTCTTCCCATGCACTGTGCGGCTAATCGTACAGAAGAAGGAAATATTGCCTTATTTTTTGGATTATCCGGGACAGGAAAAACCACTTTATCCGCTGATTATGAGCGTCAACTTATTGGAGATGATGAACACGGTTGGAGCGATGATGGTGTTTTTAACTTTGAAGGCGGGTGTTATGCAAAATGCATTCATTTATCTGCAAAAAATGAACCGTTGATTTGGGCTGCTCTTCGTCATGGCACCGTCCTTGAAAATGTTGTGTTGGATTCTGTTACAAAAATTCCTGATTTTTCTGATAGTTCGTTAACGGAAAATACCAGGGCAGCTTACCCTCTACAATTTATCCCCAATCATGCTGTTGATTTGATTCATCCTCAACCGGAAAATGTCATTTTTTTAACGTGCGATCTATATGGTGTCCTACCACTGGTATCAATTTTGAATGAAGAACAAGTGATTTATTATTTTCTAAGTGGATATACAGCCCTTGTTGGTAGTACAGAAGTTGGTCAAGGCACAGGGATAAAACCTACGTTTAGTCAGTGTTTTGGTGCGCCTTTTTTTAGCAGACACCCAAAAGTTTACGCAAAATTACTTGTTGAAAAACTAAAAAAAACTGGGGCAAAAGTATATTTAGTCAATACGGGATGGCACAAAGGTGCTTATGGTGAAGGGGGTGAGAGATTTTCTATTAGCACCACCCGTCAAATTATCTCAACTATTGTCAACAACACCTTTAGAAATGTGCCTTTGAGAGAAATTAAACCTTTTGGTCTGTTTATCCCTACTCATATTCCAGGAATTGACAGTGACTTTCTTGATCCACAAAAATCTTGGAAAAATCAAGAAGCTTATGCACAAAAAGCACAACTTTTAATAAATGAGTTTGCGCAAAATTATCACACTAAAGGCTTTAATAAAGTTTAAGATTGTAAATATGGTTTTTAAAAAGAGGTTGAAATCCAATTTTCTGATAAACTGATAATCCAGACGCTGATGCTTCTAGAAAACAAGAAGTTGCTCCTAATCGCTTAGCTTCACCAATGGCATAATGAACAAGATAAGTAGCAATCCCTTTATTTTGGTAGAAGGGCAAAGTTCCCACATCATCAACTCGAGCCACTCCCTCGTTAATTGTTAATGTTAACGATGCAACTGGGTTTTCGTCTTGATAACAAGAAAAATGATAAAATTTCTTAGCTTTTTTTAGCGCGTTATAGTGTATATTACGATACTGATTTGTTATTTCAGTTGTAGATTCAAAGGCTTGCAATAATGGTTGCGCCCAATGATCAAGTTTGTTATTAACGTCGCCAATTATTAGGTTAGGCATGTTCGCCAACATGTCATAAATCCTTATATCAAGAAACATAGCAACAGTTACATCACTACAAAAAAAACCATATTGCTTTATGTTGTTTTTAGTGACTTCCGTTAAACAATCTTCTGCAATAACGATACTCCAAGGTACTGGATTTTCTTTAAAAAATATAGTTCCAGACGCTAATATACCCTCAATTATATCGGGGATGTCTTCTTTAATAATAAGCAAATTAAAATTATCAGATGGGATGCCTGTATAATAGACAGTTGTCTGATTCTCCAAATCCAAAAATTTTTCACTAATCGATCTGAAAAAATAATCTTCTGCCTGATAAAAAAGGTGAATTAAGGGATTTTTCATCTGACCTCGAAAAAAGAATTAATATTACAGCTTGTGGAAAAATTAATAAAACTATCAACTATTTATCCACAGACCATAAATATTTTCTTTTTATCTATTTTAGTTTGTTTTTAGAAATTCAAAGACACTATCTATCGCAATATCATGTTTTTCTTGCGTGCGGCGATTCTTAATTTCAACAACACCGGTTTCAAGTGTTTTGTTCCCAACAACAATTTGCCAAGGTAGCCCAATTAAATCCATATCTGCAAATTTTGTCCCCGCCCGTTCATCACGATCATCGTACAATACTTCAATGCCGTTCGTAGTTAACTGATTAAACAGCGCATCACAAAGATGCTGTGCTTTCACATCAGTCGCTTTAAGATTAATTAATCCAACATGAAAAGGAGCAATTGATTCTGGCCAAATAATGCCTTTGTCATCATGATTCGCCTCAATAATCCCACCGACAAGCCGTGAAACACCAATCCCGTAAGAACCCATTTCTAAAATAATCGTTTTTCCATCTGGCCCAACCACTTTAGCACCGAGCGGTTCCGAATATTTTGTGCCAAAATAGAAAATGTGACCAATTTCAATGCCGCGTGCGGTTTTTAAATCTGAATTTGCAATGGGGCAATTTTCTGGATCATGCATTTCGTCAGCTGCCGCATAAAGCGCGCTTGCTAGGTCATAGGAAATATTGTCAATATCCAAATTTTCAAAAGCTTTATCATAATAAATCGCGCTTTCTCCTGTTGGTGCAACAATATGAAATTCATGACTCATGTCACCACCAATGGCACCTGGATCAGCACGCACAGGAATTGCTGTTAAACCCAACTTTGCAAAAGTTCGAAGGTAAGATTCAAAAATTTTGCGATACGTGCTTTTAGCGCTTTCAAGATCAAGATCAAAAGAATATCCATCTTTCATCAAAAATTCGCGACCACGCATCACGCCAAACCGAGGACGCACTTCATCACGGAATTTCCATTGAATTTGATATAAGGTAAGGGGAAGCTGACGGTAGCTTTTGACATACTGACTAACCACATCTGTAATAACTTCTTCATTGGTGGGGCCATATAACATCTCACGACCATGGCGATCTTGTATGCGTAGCATTTCCTTACCATAATCTTCGTAACGTCCACTTTTACGCCATATTTCTGCTGGCTGAATTGTTGGCATTAAGACTTTATGACAGCCAATTCGTTCTTGCTCTTCACACACAATTTTTTGGATTTTTTCAAGAACACGTAATCCCAACGGCAACCATGTATAAATTCCAGACGTTTCTTGATTGACCATTCCGGCGCGTAACATCAATCGGTGTGAAGCAATTTGAGCTTCAGCAGGAATTTCTTTTAACGTAGGTAAAAAGTAAGTAGAAAGACGCATTATTTTATAAACCCATTATTTTGACTTATACTCAAACAAGCTATACCCCATTCACTTTTTAAACAAAACTGATTAATTGAATAATACCAAAAATAAAAAGACTAAGAATCAGAATTTTATAAAACCAGTAGAGAGTAGGGGGAGTATTATCATTTGCTGTTCGCCGCATGATATCCCACGCGGTCGTACACGAACGTTTGATAACAGACGAACTGCGCGTCTGATTCTTTTTTTTATTCAGCGAGATCATTTAATTTCCTAAATTTAGCTATATATTTTTATTTTCGCTCAGAGACCGGTTTATATTTTCGTGATTCAATACCGGTATAAAGTTGACGAGGACGCCCAATTTTTTGAGTAGGATCAGCAATCATCTCTTTCCACTGTGCTACCCACCCAACGGTTCGAGCGATTGCAAATAATACTGTAAACATGGAAACAGGAATACCTAAAGCTTTAAAGATAATCCCAGAATAAAAATCAACATTTGGGTATAATTTACGTTCAATAAAATACTCATCATTCATAGCGATATGTTCTAATTCCATTGCTAAATCGAATAAAGGATTATCTTTGATGTTGAGTTCTTTCAAGACATCATAACATGTTTCACGCATGATTGTGGCACGTGGGTCATAATTTTTATAAACACGATGACCAAAGCCCATTAAACGAAAAGGATCATTTTTATCTTTTGCTTTGGCAATAAACTTTTGAATATTGCCGGGATATTCAATTTCAGCTAACATATTTAGCACGGCTTCATTAGCACCACCATGGGCGGGGCCCCACAATGCAGCAATGCCAGAAGCAATACACGCAAAAGGATTTGCACCGCTAGAACCAGCTAGACGCACAGTCGATGTTGATGCATTTTGTTCGTGATCTGCATGAAGGATAAAAATACGGTCAATTGCGCGAGAAAGAATGGGATTCACATGATATTCTTCACAAGGAACAGCAAACATCATATGAAGGAAATTCTCAGCATAACTTAGTTTGTTAAGAGGAAATATAAATGGTTGCCCCAATGAATATTTATAAGCCATTGCCGCCAATGTTGGAATTTTTGCAACTAATCGATAGGATGCAATCTCTCTCTGAACGGGGTCATTAATATCTAAACTATCATGATAAAAAGCAGAAAGAGCGCCAACCACGCCAACCATAATCGCCATTGGATGCGCGTCACGACGAAATCCACGAAAGAAAGATGTGATTTGTTCATGTACCATTGTGTGCGTTGTAACATTGCGAATAAAGTCACCCCGTTGCGCTTCGGTGGGAAGATCGCCGTATAGCAATAAATAGGCGACTTCCATAAAGTTGCTATGTTCTGCTAATTCTTGAATATGATATCCCCGATAAAGCAATACCCCTTCTTCACCATCAATAAAGGTGATTTTTGATTCACAACTGGCTGTGGCAGTAAAACCAGGATCAAAAGTAAATAAACCTGTTTCATTATAAAGATTACGAATATCCAAAACTTCTGGACCGCAAGAGCCTTGCAAAATAGGTAAGTCAATAACTTTCCCATTATAGTGAAGTATTGCCTTTTTTTGAGGGGCTGTATTGGCAGCTGAGCTGGTCATTAATCTCTCCAATGTTTCTAACACAGTCATATACTGATCATGTCTGATGTTACTCTAAAATTACTTCAATAATACTCCTTACTACTTTAATATTCAATTTTTAATAAAATGTTAAACTTAAAACAACGAATAGAGCGTTTTTTAACTATTAATAATGGATAAGAAAATTAGAATCGAGAATCTTATTTCACGAAAGATATTTTCGGCAAAATAATATAATTATGCTATGGAATCCACAAAAATAATAATTATTTGTAAAAATATCATCATATTAGTTTAAAAGGTTTACTATGAAGAAATCTATTTTATTTTTAGCTTTATTATTAAAAATTCCTGGTGTTTTTGCATCAGATCACCTGACCATGGAACAACAAGATGAAGAAATGAGACATGTTTTAAATAAAATTCCACCACCTGTTTTTGTTGATTTTCAAGAAAAAACTAATAACCAAGTTGCAGAAATAGCCGTAGCTACATATGAACTTATTAATCAAAACTAGCGTTATCCCCCAGATGCGAGCAAAGCTACATCAGCTTCTAAATATTTAGATTTAGTATGGGATAAAACGAATCCTTGCTTGGTTCTAAAAAAAGAATTAGATGTAAAATCTTTGCTTCCTGCTTTAACAGATATTCTTCATCAAAAAGCATTTTTGGAATGTATTGTGGCGACTAAATTAGTTAAAACGATTATTTTAGCCACTATACTTGGCGAACAGCTATTTGAAAATTATGTACTTAATTTGTTGAAAGATGAAGAACTTGACTTACCTTCCCCAGAACTCTTTCAGAAATTGCCTTTTGGAAAATTAGGTGGAGAAACTGCTTATAAAATGACAACAGAAAAGAGGCCACTTTACTTATATCACCAATATTGCTGAATATTTAAAAATCATACCAGATGGTTATTTACGAGGGGAAAACGTAATCTATGTTGGGGATGATAGTTATATAGGATTTGGTTCTAAATTTAAAGAAACACCTCTTAGCGAAGAACAAATAGCCACTGACTTCTATAAGGAAAGTTTAGATAAAAATAATAATTATAAACAATCTAAATACTTAAAAAAAAGAAATAGTGATCAAAAAAATTAGATCGATCAAAGGTGTATGGCTATTTTGATAGAAAGATTATTAACGCATATATCATGAGCCAAAATTTTCAAACAATATGATGCTATAGATAAAGCGTCATATTGCATATGTTTGTGTAGTTAGCGATAATAACTAATCAGAAAATAAAGATTAAATAAAATGGTTAAATTAAACACAGCATTATCACCGCGGCTACAAACAGACCTGATAGGGCACCAATCCCAATGGCAGTTATTACTGCGCAAATTTCAAGATAACGAACTTCATCCTGCTTGGTTACTATCGGGCGCTAAAGGTATTGGAAAAGCTACATTTGCCTATCAAGCCGCGCGATATATTTTAAAAGCCAATCAAAATAATAATCAATTTTTTGACACTTTAATTAATCAAAAATCGCATCCAAACCTCTTGGTTATTGAGCGAGAAGTAGATGAAGATGGAAAATTGCAAAACGAAATTAGTGCTGATAGTATTCGTAAAATTGCTCATTTTGTTCACCAATCAGCGGCATTTCCAGGATGGCGGATAATTATTATTGATGCTATTGATGATTTAAATCGAAATGCAGCCAATGCACTTCTTAAAATTTTAGAAGAACCGCCAAAACAGGTGCTCATTTTACTTGTCTGTCATGGAGTAGGGGGGATTCTACCCACCATCCGATCTCGGTGTTGCCTCGTGTCACTGACAGGACCAACGGTAGAAGAATTAACAAAGATCTGCCAAACACCTATATCTCCCTTAGCATTAACCCTTGCACACAATAGTATTGGTCGCTTGGTGGATCTTCAAAAAATAGATTTAGACCTTTTTCTAGATGAAATTATCCAAGTTCTTCAATCCATTTTACAAAACAATTTATTACCCTTACAACAATTTGTTGGTAGCTTTGCAAAGGGTGACCTTAAAGCTACTTTATTACTTGATCTTTTATCCTGGCTAAGCTGTCAATTAGTGTTAATTCAGAGCAATTCTGTAGTTAATTTCGTTCCCGGCATTCAAATGACTCAATTATCAGCATTAAGACCGATAACGCATTGGCTGATGGTTCAAGAACAATTATCTAGCTTGATTCACCAAGCAGAAGAGACTCATCTTGACCTGCCAACGCTTTATACAGCTGCTTTTTTATGTTTTGAATCCCCCCATCTTTTACAAACATAGAAAAAAATTTTAATTCTTGAAGTGTTTAGAAGAAGGAAGTTTAACTCGGCATCCCATTTGAGAAGGATTAGTACTAATATTCCATCTTTTTTGCCAATTTAAAAGATATTCATGTGCAAGAGTTTGATCATGAATTACTAAAAGATTTTCTGTATTATGTTCATATGATGATGTACTAAAGTTATAACTTCCGGTAATAAGAATACGATCATCTATAATGACAACTTTATTGTGTGCTACACCCTCTGGTTTATCAATTCTCACGCAAATACGTTCATTAATAAGCTTTTTAAGAAGAGTCTTTTTTGATTTTAAGTTAAACTTATCAAGAATCACTTCCACATGCACATTTCGTTGATGAGCCTTAATTAAAGCATCGACAATCTCTGGATCGCTAAAGCTATATCCTTGTAAATTAATTGATTCCTTTGCCTGATTAATAGTTTCGATTATAAGTTTTTGACATTGTCGGTTGGGCGTAAAACAAGATTGCCAAATTCCCTCTTTTTGATGATAAGAAAAATGCTGTTTATATAACTCAACACCAATGTATGCTGAGCCTATTAATGCTGAAAAAATAATTGCAACAATGGAGCACTGCATGCGACCTATAATCGATTTTTCTTTTTTTGGTGACTGCGTCTCCATCAACTGTATATCCTTTTTATTATGAACTTGGTTTGTGAGACTTAAAATATGCTATAATAACAAAAGTGGTGGATAATACAATCACTGTAATCATCATGCTTTTTTGTTTAGAGATTTCTACTATTCTCTTGTATGATTAAAGAGTTTATAATGTAAAGATCGATGGAAGAGCTAATTTATACTGCGTATAGTAAGGATTTCCTAGATGCAATCATTGGCAAAGTAAATTTAAAACACGCACCTGTACCTTGTTTTTTATCTAACCATATTCGTCCCCCGTGTTGTTCTATAATCCGCCGAAAGACCTAAGCCACTCGAACGGCTATTACTATTAGCTTTTAAACGCTTAAATGGATGAAAAACAATCTCTTTATATTGATCTTCTATCCCTGGGCCATTATCTTGAAAACACACCTCCCAAAAAGAATCGACCTTAACAGCAGAGATAATGATTCTTGGCGGATTTAATCCTTTATGACGTATAGAATTTGAAATAAGATTTTGGAAAAGAATTTGTAATTGCTGAGTATTTCCTAAGACAAAAGGCAAATTATCATAGAAAATAGTTGTGTTATCCTGTTCCAATAATTCACTTAAAATATTTACATTATGTGCGATTATATCTCTTAAATAAACTTCTTCTAATTTAATTGGCTGATTAGATGCTGAATAATCAAGTAAGTTTTTTACTAATAAGCTTCCATAAGAGGCTGTTTTTAGTTGCCTTTTTAAAAGATTCAAAACTTCGTCGTAGTTTTCTTCCTGCAAACTCTTTTCCATTACATCGGCAGCTAGGCTGATATTTCTTAATGGATCTCGTAAATCATGAGCCGCCGAATAAGCAAAATGATGCAATTCTTCATTTTGCTGTCTAATCAACTCATTTTTTTGTTTTAAAATTTCAAACAATTTCTTTTCCTGGGTAATTTCTGAAGCTGTTATTAACGCGCCACGAACAACATCACCTTTTTTGTTTTTAATGGGAATTCCTACGATACGAAATGTTTTTAATTCTCCCAATTGATTAATATAGGAACGCTCTTCATTTAAAACGACTTCACCCTCTAAAACTTTTAAAATAATAGAATTTTTTAGGGAAAACTCATTTCCCCCTTTCTGCCACGGCTTTTTAATAGCTTCAAAAAGTTCCTGGCAATTACGTACATTTTGTATTCCAACACTTAATAACTGTTCTTGTTGAGCTTTATTTATTATTTCAATTTCTAGCTTATTATTTATAAATAGCACAGGATAAACCATGCTATTTAGTATAGATTGATATAACTCATTAACATTATTTAATTTAGTTTCCACTTCTGTTTCTACGAAATCTATTATTAATGTTGACACCGCTACTACTTCATTTTGTTCATTAAAAATAGGTGTCTGATAAATTTTTACTTTATAGCGTTCTTCATCATAAACAATAGTGTTAGATTGCTTTTTTTCTATTACTTTTTGCTCATTTTTCTGACATTCATCTCTAAGCGCTTGATAAGTAAAATCGTCTTTCAAATTATTGACAATTTGTTCCAATTGCACATTAAAAAATTGAAGAAACTCTTTGTTAATCCATAAATATTTCCCATTTATGCAACGCATCCATGCTGGAAAAGGGCAATCTTCTAATGCAGAAGAGAAAAAATTAGAAGGTAGATTTCTATTAGTAAGAAACATATTTATACTCAATTCTGAATATATTAGCAAAAACTAATGTTGTAATAGCTTATTTAAGCTTAAAATAAAAGAGGAAAATTTAATAAAATTTACCTTTTTATTAATTGATTTAACATATTTGTTTTTATGAACTTTCTCAATACTTTAAATCTCGTTTTAAAAAAAACAACTTAATTCTTCTTAATGAAAAATTAACCATTATTAAGCAAACTAAACTGGAAACATTTATAATCTATTTTTGCTAAGTGAACCCTCATGTTAAAGATCATTCAAAATTTATGCAAAATAACCATTCTAAGTTTATCCTTCAGCGTGATAAACACCGGAATGATTACTTTATCTTACGCAGCTCAAGATCAAGTTCTAAATAACGAAACTATCCCGCCTATTTTACAAACAATGAATCTAGCTATAGAAGAAAAACTAAATACTGATATTATGGAACTGTATCAAACCCAACACTGGCAAGAAATTGTTGATAAATCACCAGAAATAAGAACGCAGCTAGCAGCTGATATTCGTAAATCTATTGGCTTTTCAGATGATACTTTTCATATTTTAGGGCAAGCTTATCTCAATAAATATCATATGGATGGCATTAATACGACTGATTATAAAAATCAAGCAATCCAATTTTTTAGTTATTGTGCTGGCATCTTTCCTTATACTATTAACCCATCAACAAAAGGTTATGCTCTTATTTGGGCTTGGCTTGGAGTTTTTTATGCAATTGATAAACTTCCTGATTCTCGTATAGCTTTTAATAAAGCAGTTGATTTGTATCCTCAATTGGATGGATTTTTCAAAGAATATATCGACGTTATTTTTCCTGACAACAAAGGTATTACGAAACAGGCCTCTCACAACGAACTAAACCTTCCAGCGATCTATTATTTGACAATAGCTGAATCCATCTTTCAGTCCAAAAACTGGGAAAAAGCGGCTGAGTTTTTTGAAATAGGATTTAAGATTGCTACCATTCAATCTCAACCTATAACTTTATTTAATTATATGAATGCTGGCCATGCAAACTTTAATATGAAAAATTGGATAAAAACGTCTAAATATCTGAACAAAGCACTTGAGCTTATCTTATGTACACCTGACCAAATACCAACAGAAGATATTAAAAAGATTCAACAGCATGTAGGTGTGGCAGATTTAAATTTGATTATTGAAGAAATTGCCAAAATGTAGATTTTGTATCCGGTTAAAACCGAAATTTCAAATAAAATTGCATGAATTTTGAGTTGGAATTATCACTATCATAAAGCTTTTGTTTTGCCTGAGGAAATCATCTAGTCTAATATAGGGGTTTGATATAATGACATTTAGATGAAAGTCAATACAGGAACAATCTTTTCTATCCTTAAATACTTTATACACACTTTTTTAAATAATAATTGATAAGATAATAAAAATAACCTCACCCCTCTGAAAGACAATCAAACCTTAATGACTGATGGATTACCACTGATTGAGCGACGCTGGGCAATGCTAACCATTGCTCTGGCAATTGCTATGTCAACACTGGATAGCACAATTACCAACGTTGCCCTTCCAACTATTGCACGCGATTTAAATACAACTCCCAATGATTCTATTTGGGTTATTAACGCTTATCAACTTACTTTAAGCATTTGTTTGTTACCGTTTTCATCAATTGGTGACATTGTTGGTTATCGCAAAATTTATTGTGCAGGCCTTGCCATATTTACAGCAGCTTCAGTTGCCTGCGCTATTTCCTCAAGTTTACCCGCATTGACATTAGCTCGCGTAATTCAAGGAATAGGGGCTGCAGGTATCCTCAGTGTAAACTCGGCAATTATCCGCCGAATTTACCCAGAAAAAGAAATTGGTCGTGGCATGGGGTTGAATGCATTTATTGTGGCTCTTTTTGCAGCTCTTGGCCCAACAATTGCCTCAGGGATTCTTGCCATTGGAACTTGGGAATGGTTGTTTGTCTTAAACATACCAATTGGTGTTTTGGCGCTGTATATTGCAATGAAACACATACCCGATTATCATAATGGGTCGCAGTTCGATTGGCCAAATGCCGTTTTATGTGCGATGACCATTTCGATTTTGATTATTAGTATTGATAGTATTGGACATCACGGAAAAATTACTCAAGCTATAACAGGATTTTTCTTTGCTATTTTAATGGGATCTATTTTAATTATCCGAGAATTAAAAATTGATGCCCCTTGTTTCCTGTTGATTTATTTAAGATTCCGTTGTTCTCATCTTCTGTTGCGACGTCAATTTGCTCATATATTGCTCAAATGGCAGCATTCACCAGTCTTCCTTTTTTTATGCAATATGTTTTGTCACGCACTGAAGTCGAAATAGGATTGCTACTAACTCCTTGGCCTATTGCGACCGCCTTAACGGCTATCTTAGCAGGACGATTAGCAGATAAGTATTCCGTAGGCATTCTTTGTGGAATAGGCTTGACTGTATTTGCAATAGGTCTCATTTTGATGGCAGAGCTACCATTGCATGCAACCAATATCACCATTATGTGGCGAATGGCTATTTGTGGCATCGGATTTGGATTATTTCAAACACCAAATAATCATGCCATTATGAATTCCGCTCCTCTTAGTCGAAGCAGTGCGGCGGGCGCAACAATGAGTTCTGCACGGCTTTTAGGGCAAACAATCGGTGCAGCTCTTGTTTCTTTAAGCTTTGTGATCATTCCGATAGAGCCCACACGTACAACATTATATTGTGCTGGTTTATTATCCTTTATTGCTGCTGGCGTAAGCTTGCTTCGCCACGGTGAACGGTTTCGCTCTTAAATTTAGATCGATGAAGGTTTGAGTTTATTTATTGTCATGAAAGTGAAAAAGATATCACCTTTCTTTTACTTTTATCTCTTTCGTGGTGAAGTGGTTTTTCTGGTTCTACCTGGTGTTTTTCTACCTGCTTTTACAAGTGGCTTTTCAGGTGGTGTAGGGGCGGAGAGTAGAGCCTTATTTTCTGGTGTTTGTCTATTTTCCTTAGCTTTTTTTTCTCTTCTTGCGATCGCATAATCACGTGCAGATTTAGGCTTATCTTTATAAGTTTTTGCAGATTTATCTGCACTATTAAAATTAGCTAAGCGAAAGGAAAGACTATTCGTAATAACGTCAGCTTCGACCAACAAAGCATCTACTTTATCACCTAGTTGATAAATAGTGTTTGAGCGACGTCCAATAAACCGGTGGTTTTGCTCATCAAATTGGAAATCAGATCCCAGATTGTGCTTGGGAATAAAACCTTGAGCACCAGAAGCCGGAATTTCAACAAACAAACCAACACGGTTTGCCCCAACAATGACGGTGTTCATTGTTTCACCCACTTTATCTATGACAAAAGAAATTGCATAGCGGTCAGAAACTTGACGCTCTGCTTGGGCAGCGACACGTTCTGTTTGCGAAATATGTTCACCCAATTTATCTAAGTTATCGGGTTTATCATTATATCCATCATCACCAAGATTTAATGCAGAAATAAGGCACCGATGAACAATTAGGTCAGAATAACGACGAATTGGTGATGTAAAGTGCGCATAATGCGCTAGGCTTAATCCAAAATGCCCAACATTTTCGGGGTTATATTTTGCTTGCGACTGTGACCTTAACACCAAATCATTAATCATTCGCTTGTATTTATGATTTTGAACTTCATGTAATAAAGCATTAAAATGACGTGGTTCTGGTGATGTGGATTTAGCAAGGCCTAGTTTTAATTGCTTTAAAAGCTGGCGTAAATTTTCAACACGCATGGTATCTGGCTTATCGTGCACACGAAACAAGCACGGCCAGTTTTTAGCAATCAGCGTTTTGGCCGCAGCAACGTTAGCTGCAATCATTAATTCTTCAATCAATTTATGACTATCAAATCGCTCTCGTATCACGATATCTTTTACATTGCCATTATCATCAAATAAAATTTGACGTTCAGGAACTTCTAAATCTAAAGTACCACGTTCGGCTCTGGCTTTAAGAAGCGACTGATAAACACCAAATAAAGGCTTAATAACTGTATCTTTCAACACTTCAGTTGTGTCATCCAATTGACCATCAAGAGCCTTTTGAACTTGTAAATAAGTAAGACGTGCTTTTGAACGCATTAACCCGCGTTGAACACGATGTGATTTTAATTTTCCAGCAGCTGTAATTGTCATCTCAATCACCATACACGCTCGATCTTCATTGGGGCGAAGAGAACACAGGTTGTTCGACAGACCTTCTGGCAACATGGGCACAACACGGTCAGGAAAATAAACAGAATTTCCGCGTTGATATGCTTCTTTATCCAACACAGATCCTATCTGAACGTAATGAGATACATCTGCAATAGCCACTAGGGCTCGCCATCCATTTAAATTCGCAGGGTCAGAATCTGCCTCAGCCCAAACGGCATCGTCAAAGTCACGCGCATCTTCGCCATCAATCGTTACAAAATCAACGGAACGATAATCGGTTCTTTTTCCAAGCGGTGGTACTTTGCCGGCTTTTGCTATTTTAACAGCTTCAGGTGAAAATTCATAAGGAATATCAAGGCTAGCAATCGCTAATTCGCTAAAAATATGATGATCTTCAATATTACCGACACGCGCAATAATTTTAAGGCCATCAGCATTGTTCGTGGTAAATTTGATCACATCTCCTGGCTTTAAGCCTTTAGCTTGCTCATGATGAATATGAGCACCATTAAACGTATCTTTGCGATTACATGATGAAAGATACCCACCGTGACGATTAGGACTAAAAATACCTAAATGAGTTTTTTGATCTTTTTCCAAACGACGAATAACTGTGGCGTGCCATTCGTTGGGGGTTTGATGAACAATTCGGCTCATCAATTTTGATGTAATCTCTAAGCCTGATCGCCCTTGGGTATAGCTGGGTCGTAAATTAACCAAACGAATCAGCGGCATTTTTTGATCTTCTGGCCATTCTAATGGATGCGTTAAAAAATCACCATCTTCATCAACATCAATAACTTCTACAGCAATAATATCACCGATATTAGCAGTTCCTGCTGGTGTTTCGGCTGTCAAACGACGCCTTTTTCCACGGACAACATTACCGGTGCTGTACAGTTCTTTTAAGACTTGTTTCAAGATAATTCGTTGATCAGCCTTTAAACCTAGCATCTTGGCAATTTGGTTTTTATTCAATGGATGCGTGCTTGATTGGATAGTCTTCAAAATTTCTTGACGAAGATCTGTATTTGGATTTATTTTTTTCATTGCTTCCAGTCATTTTATAATGCATTTTGATGGCTCTCATAAATTAATAAATAAATTAATTAATTTACATAATCGGCCGTAAATGAAATTTAAATAGACTCCATTTATCTTTAAATAACACACCCTCTTTCTTTAGGGAAGAATACTTATTATGAAAAATTTCTTGATTGATCAAGACTGGCACAATTATACCGACGCAGAACATGATATGTGGCGTACTTTGTTTAAACGCCAGGAAAAAGTTCTGCAAGGAAGAGCCGTATCTGAATTTCTAGAAGGCATGGAAGAATTTCAAATGGCATCAGGGGGTATTCCGCACTTTGACAAGCTAAATAATATTTTAAGAAGCAAAACAGGATGGGAAGTTATTGCGGTTACTGGGTTAGTTCCAGACGAACTTTTTTTTGAACTATTATCACAAAAGAAATTTCCCTCTACCTGTTTTATTCGCAAACCAGAACAAATAGACTATTTGCAAGAACCTGATATTTTTCATGATATTTTTGGTCATGTACCTTTGCTCATCAACCCAATTTTTGCTGATTATATGCAACAATATGGCAAAGCAGGTTTGAAAGCGTTGGGACAAGATTCTCTTCACTATTTAGCGCGATTATATTGGTATACCGTTGAATTTGGGCTTATTCAAACAAATAAAGGCTTGCGGACCTATGGTGCTGGTATCGTTTCTTCTTACTCTGAAACCATTTATTGTGTAGAAGACAAAAAACCAAATCGAGTAATGTTTGATTTAAAAAGAGTGATGCGCACAAATTATCGCATTGATGATTTTCAAGAAACGTATTTTGTGATTCCGTCTTTTGATGCGTTGTTTTCTATAACTCATGGTCAAGATTTTCATCAAATATATCAACAGTTGGCACCACAAAGTGATTTTTCAGCAGGTGATGTATTGCCAACGGATGAACTTGTTGTTATTTAACCTCAATAATGGATAAGAAAAACGTTGATATTTATGCTAAACACTACACTCACGTAATCTTAGATATTAATCTTAGGTTAACTAATTTTGGATAATCATAGTAAAAGAATCTGAAAATTTTATCATCTTATGGAAACTGTATGTATTTTAGCCGGCTCTCACTTAAATTTACTCTTATTTTTTATGTTTTGTGTCTAACTCAGGTATTGGCTTGTGAAACATTTATTCGTCGCTTTGAAAAACAACACAGTATTCCAGAAAAATTACTGTCAGCCATTGCTTTAATTGAATCAGGTCGGCGTTTTGATGGCGAAAGAGTCGCCTGGCCATGGACAATTAATGCAAATGGCGTGCCGTATGTTTTTGAAACAAAAAAAGAAGCAATTGCTAAAGTCGAAGAACTACAGGCAAAAGGTATTCGTAGCATTGATGTTGGCTGTATGCAGATTAACTTACTGTATCATCCCAATGCTTTTACTTCTATTGAAGCCGCGTTTGATCCTGAAACAAACATTGCGTATGCCGCAGAATTTTTAAAACAAAAAATGGTTGCACAGGGAACTTGGCAACATGCCGTAGCGCATTACCATTCGGCAACTCAAAGCCTTAATGTGCCTTATAAGAATAAAGTATTACAAATGTGGGGGCAAATTTTAGATCAACCTTTATTATTACCCAATGTATCCATACCAGCTATAGCAGGGGCGATCAGAGTTCCATCAACAGGTTTGGGTCAACGTCGTGATCCTGTTAATGTTCGATTTAAACACTATTTTAGATCAGGTGATAAATTTGACAAAAAAATTAAAAATGAAGGAACATTTAGTCCTCGTATTCATCGGCTAAGTGATTCAAAACGTGCGAATTTTAAATCAAAATTGACGGTTAATGAACAAAAAATTCCTTTAGAAATCTTTGCTTCTAATCAAAGAAATAAATATGCATTAACACGATCAGCCCGATTTCCTCATCATGGACGATAAAAAAATTCTAAAACATGTTGAAGAAATCTACAAATCGTATATAAATTGAATAAAATTTTTGAGTGATTAATTTAAGTGCGCAAAGTTTTAATTATTTTATCATCATTCACTTTAGTCGTAACTATTTTGATTGCTTGGGTTATGCTAGATGGTTATCGTATTTATCGTTTTCGTACGTCTCAGGACGATATTTCTGTGACTGACGTCGATATGACGGGTTTAAAAGAATTAAATCTATCTGGCAGTAATCAAATTGTTTTTCGTAATCTCCATCAAAAACTAGAAAATATTAAATTGCCTATCTATATTTTAGACTTGTCTTATGATTCTTCTGGCTATATTGGGGAATTTACAGCAGCATTTTTTGGGTATCCTGATTCCTCAAAACTCCAACATTATATTCGTCGATTATTAATCTTAAGGCGATTATCGCTCTATGAAAGCGATATTAAACCTGAATCACAAGTTACAGCTACTTATGACTTTCACTACTTTCATTTACCGTTTAAATCTCGAACAATTCCTAGCAATGACTTTGTTGAAAACTTTATAAAGATCATTGATAACATACCATCACCCGCCTGGATCCACACTTATTGTCAAAGTGGGCGAGGGCGTACTTCTCTTGCTATGGTAATGGTGGATATTTTAAAAAACAGCACTCAGGTCTCTTGTCGTGATATTATGAAACGGCAATATCTATTAGGTTCTCAAAATATAGACGACACCAGTTTATGGCGTAATGGAACGTATACACAAGAAATGCTGAATAATCGCAAAACTTTTATCTTAGATTTTTGTCATTTTGCTAGACAACGCTCGACAGGTATTCATTCCTGGTCAGAATGGAAAAAAGCTGAACATTTACCGGGAGGCCGTTAATTGGGAACTAAAAATTTTTTCGGTCTAGGATCTTATTACAAAGGCCCAAAAAGCCAAACATTTGATGGAAAACGTTTTTTTAATGCTGATGCCATAAACAGAATTCCCACATTTTTTGATTTGTTAAAATGGAAATTATTTGAAAAACCAAATACTTGGCCAGCCTATGTTAAAAATACATTTAACGATATTCCACCCCAACGCGTACCCGACGCAGATATAAGAATTAGTTTTGTTGGGCATGTCACAATGCTCATCCAAACGCAAAACCTCAATATTTTAACAGATCCCGTTTGGTCACTCCGTGCTAGCCCTTTTCAATCAATAGGGCCTAAACGTATTAATAAACCAGGGATAGACTTTGATAATTTACCGCCGATTGATGTGGTTTGGGTCAGTCATAATCACTATGATCATTTAGATCTTGGTATTCTAAAAAAGCTTTGGGATGTTCACAGCCCCCGGATCATCACACCACTTGGAAATGATGTCATCATCCAATCAGCCGGTATTCCTGCCGAAGCGTATGATTTAGGTGAAAGTGTTTTCTTAAAAGAAGGCATAACTCTTCATCTAGAGCCAATGCTTCATTGGTCAGCACGGGGATTATTTGATAGAAACAAAGCCCTGTGGGCTGCCATGGTTTTAGAAACACCCTCAGGAAATCTCTATTTTGTGGGTGATACTGGTTATGGTGATGGAATTTATTTCAAGCAAGTAAAAGCAAAATTTGTAAACTTTCGCGCTTGTTTTTTACCTATTGGCGCGTACGAACCTCGTTGGTTTATGAAAGATGTTCATATGAACCCTGAAGAAGCATTAAAGGCGCATCAAGATCTTGGAGATCCATTATTGATTCCCATGCATTATGACACCTTTCCTTTAGCAAATGAAGGATATAAAGAAGCTCTTCATAAGTTGGAAACACATCTAAAAAAGAACCCTAATACCAATGTTAAAATTTTGGAAATAGGTGAGCATTTTCTATTGTCAGCAGAAAATTAAGTATCCAAAATCATGCCTGCACGGCTTTTAATAACCGTTATTATTTCCTCAAAAATAGACGAAATAATACCTTGCTGTTGAAACTCTTTTTTTAGAACTTCAGCCTGACCAAGGCATTCCTTTGCCATTTTGATCAACTCTTTATCAAGTGCTTTTTTAGCAGCGGCTGTATCGGGAACTAAACAATGCCAATAGCGCAAAATTACAGACATCGGGTCATACTGACCACCAATTTTCATCGCCATTTTGCGTGATAGTTGTGGGTAGACCGTTGTACATAATAAATCATAGGCTGGAGCCAAAATGGGGTCTTTAGAGGTATAGAGAAATGAAAAATTCTTACCATGAGCATCTGAATTGCCAATTAAATAGTTAAAGATCACTCTTTGAAGGAAAGCAAGACGATCCGCTGCTGGCCGTCCGGAGTAATTTTGCAATAATATTAGGCTTTGGTCGATTGTCGGTCCACCTTCTCGTTCATATTTAAATTCTGGTAAAATGCCTAATGCTTGACAAAAATCTTCTTGATGCAATCGTATAAGATCATCCTTTGAAGTTAATTGACGATCATAGCGTTCAATCAAATAATAGGGTGTTTCCCCAATCCAACGAATGTCAGCGTGAGGGGTTGCTATTTTTAAGAGGTTGGCTAAACGCAAACAAAAGAGTTCGTTTTGTACACTATCTTTTATATCGCCAATCATCGGTTTCAAAATATGAGTTGTTGGTGTCGCCCCTTTGACGAGGGCAATTGCACCATCCACCACACTCACTGCAAGTTTATCTTGAGCCCCTGCTAAAGATAAACGCACATTATCATTCCCTGCCATCAGTGGACGTTGTTTTAACAGATCAAGAATTTCACACAAAGCTTTATCATCAAGTTTTTCTATATCATCTTCTTTTGGCACAGGTGGTGTTTGTCCAGCTGGATAAAGGGCGAGAGCACCTGCACATTCTCCCCCAATAGCTTCTAACAGGGCAAAGGGATTTTTTTCTGAAATACCTAGATAGCGCGCAAGTTTGTGCCGCGCAATATCATCAGGCAACAATCCCGAAAAAAAAGCACGGACATTTTGACCTTCATGGAGTGTCAGTTGAAGTGGAAGCGATAAAGAAACAGCAAGCGGCGAGGATGCATTAAGATAAGCTTCATCATACTGAAATTGCAAGAACCCGGCATTACCTTGTCTTAATTTTCCAACAAACTGTTCGTGTAAATAAACATCCAGAATCTGATTTATCAACTCAATTCTCCTCGTTGTTTAAGAAAAATCTCAATGCCCAACATCTGTACAACTTGCAGGCTTTTTCCTAAGTGGCATGTTTCTTTACCATGTTCTAATTCTCTTAAAAAGCGAATACCAACACCACAAGTGGCTGCTAATTGTTCTTGTGTTAACCCTTGCGCTTTACGTGCTTCATAAATCAGCAGCCCCAGCATTTTCACATCTGTTATCTTGTTCATCAAATCATCCCCCTTGGGATTATTTTAACATTTTCAGACAAGAAATCAACACAATAAAACCGATCAGGTTTTTTTAACCTAAAAAAGGTGTTCATTTAACAAAAAAGACCCGATCAGAATTTTTTTGGTTTTTTTAAAAAAGACACCGTATTCTCTTTTAGAGCTTGATGGTAATGACTAAACACAAGAAATCATCCCAATTCTGGTGAAGAAGTTTCTCATTGAACGCGAATATCGGATAAGAAATGCAAGAAATCTCTAAAAGAACGGCGTCATCAC